>DUJX01000003.1:0-11350 GCA_013329575.1 Halobacteria archaeon
TATTTCTGAATGTATATGTTTTTCCTGTCTCTCTCGGTCCCAGTTCTATAAGGTTGTAATTTGGCTCAACAAATGGGACAAGACGTAGCAACATTAGCATCTTTTCGCGCTCTGAAAATGCTTTTGGATTAAAACCTATACTCTCTATGAGTAGATCTATCCACTCATCTGTAGTAAAGAGTCTTCTTTTCTCAATATAGTCATTCAAGTCCAGCCTTGTTATCTGAAACGGGTGAAAATCACTAATATAAAACGGGTACTTCTTCCCTTTGAGCTCATAGTTTGGATCGTATTCGATCACCATTGTTCCCCACGCACCACCGGATAAGAGTGCATCGCCATACTCTAAAAAAACGTTCCGACTTACCCTTACAAAGTTCTCACCTATTGCAGGTACTTCTGCCCAATAAAGATCTCTGCTGGAGTCTAACCTTACGGTTAGTTGTCCTAAAAGTGCGTATTTATTATTCTCTTTGATCCTGCTTTTTATCAGTTCTTTGTGGCTGCTCTCAACGTAATGTTCATTGAGTAATTTATCTATCTTTTTCTGGCCTGATACAGGATCTTTTGGATCGACGTATCTTGCAACAAGATATTCCATGACATAGCGAGGAAACTCCTTATACATCTCGCTCCATCTTGTCAACGGCTTTAGAACAATCCTATCACCCATAATCTTCAAAAGTTCTTCTGAGTTCATGATTTATCCTCCAACAGATCAAGAGCTCCTAGATCGAGTTCGACTTTATCCTTGCGTTTTTCCACGATTACGCGAATCAATTTTTTCCTCTCTTCTTGTTTTTTATTTATATCAGGATAGGATAAGATACATACAACCGATGCAAGATCCAATGTAGCCATGGTCTCAAACACAAACTTTTCCTCATCATTGGGAGATAAAGACCCCATCATCCTTCTCTCTTCTCTCTTATCTGTCTTAAAACATATCTCAAAATCACATGGTTTATTTCCATCATTTATTACTCTTGCTATTATTCTCAGCATCTTGTCCTCTTTTACCGAGACCGATTCAGGAGTATCCAACCTTAGACTCACTTTTGGGATTGTTATTTTTTTCAAATGTGCCCCTGGAACGACCATTTCTGCGAGTGATATCCCGCCATGAGAATACCTATCAAATTTCCCACCCCTGTTAAACCACTTTCTTCCCTTTGCAATGACATAGAACTCTTTCGTATCATAACTTATCTTGATGCCTCCAGGATACGATATATTTTTTAAATATCTATAATAAACCTGTTGATTGATATCAAGGATTGATGATATCCTGACCATATCTTCTTCAAAAAGTTCTATAAACCCGTGATCACTCGCTATAATGACATCGTCTCCCTCTTTTATTCTTTCAAGATCTGGTAGGATGTTATTTGTTAACATTTGTTTAATTTCGTCATTAAGATCTGCAATATTGCTTTTACGGCTGTGTATCCAATCATCGCTTAAGTTATATACTACGATATTGTAATCTTTGACATCATCAATTTTTTTCTGAGAAATATCACTCTCCCCTTGAGTTACGAAGTTGAGTCTCGTTCTTCTCTCGCTGACAGATAAATTAAGCATCTTTTGAACCAGATTGTACTCTTTATCTGTGTAATTCCCGTTGTAATCGCTCCATTTGTCAGGCGTGGCGCCAGCAAATAAGGCCTTTCTTGAGATTTCTGTAACCGAAGGAAGGAGACAGAGATATGTTTTCTCCTCAGTTATCTCGAATTTTGTCAGGATAATCGGTTTAACGACACTATCCCATGTATCAAATCGCATTCCATCGAATACAAGAACCCATAATCTTTTTTGAGTCATCTTTTTTGCAGATCTCAAAATATGTGTTGCCAGTCTTGGAGACATAAAATAGTCATCTATATTCTTATCTATAATATCTGCCAGATTCTGATCCGCTTTTTCAAGATAGTTGCGTACTTTTCTGGATAAATTCTCTATATACTATGTAGCCCTTCTTTGTAGATCTCTATCATCAATATGCTTAAACTGCTGGTAAGTCCTTGCTAAAAAGAGTTCCATTAGATAAGCCCTGCTGGACAGATACCAGTCCATCAATTGTGGTATGCCGTTCTTTCTATCAAAGTCTTTACTCAGTATCTCTTCTACTGCTATTATATTATAAAGAATTTCTAGCTCATTCTTTGCCCTATCATCTCTATAATGAGGAGATATTATAATTGCTTGTGCGGCAATGGGTTTTATTCCTCCGTCGACGAGTTTTTCAAGAATTTCAAGAGCGAGAGCGGAGACAAAGATCGGTCTTTCTTTGAAAAAAGCATCTTGCATCCACTCATCTTCAGACGGAATACATCTAATTACACGTCTCATCTCCTCTTTACTGATCACATCCTCAGCCACTCCGCTAGCAAATTCTCTCACTTTAGCAAAGACCGCGTCAATATCCTCTACCTCATCAGGATCGAAGGAAACTATGTCGAGTCCACGTATGAGATACTTCGGGTTTTGGACGGAGTATCTTTCAAAGATATCATAGATATAAAAATAAACCGCTAGTTCGCCCGGATCCTTATCGAGCCATTTTTTATCTACAGATTCTTCGATGATCTCGTTGAGTATCTCAATTTTTTTTATTTTATACGACCAGGCAATCTTTAGATATTTTGAGATTATTGATGCCTTATCTCCACTCCAAGAGATCAGATCGCTTATTGGAACATCAGGACTTTCGCATGCAACCACAAGCGCACGTATCATGTTCTTGCTAAGAGGTATTTTTGTCTCCTTTCTAAGCTCGCTATATTTCTTGAAAAAGTCACCCAGATTTTTGTAAATTGTATCCGAATATTCTAAAACTGTATCTGGCCAATCCTCCTTACAAAGTTCTTTAAGAATCGATTTAAGCCTCATATCGATTATTTTATCCGCCCTTTCCAGGATATCCGGAATAAATGTAAGATCATCTTGTTTAGCCCAAACGATAACATCGGTTGAGTATCGCTTTCTGAATGCTATATCATTGCCAGAGTACTCGAGAACCATCCATCTTTGGCCTGTGGGTGAGATATACTCTTCTTTTAGATCTAAAATCCCCAAAGGATCAATAAGCAACAGAACGCTTTCAGATCCATGAAGTTCTGACATCCTGCGTTCGAAATATGCGGGTGCATCTTTTATTTGATCACTCACATCACTCGACCTTCGCATATTCTTCCTATCATTTCTATTTCTTTATATATCTCTGAATGTTCTGGATTCACTTTCCTGAACAGTTTTGCACCTTTTTCATAGAGTTCAAACTGATAGCAGAGCCAGATCCAAAGGAGAATTTCTGTGACAGTAACTTCTCTTACTATTTTATCATCCAAAAAGATGTCTATCTCGGAAAGAATACTCTTAATTTTTGAGAGTAGTATATCATCCCGTATATCCTCTTCTCCAAATTTTGCGTTTATCTCCTTTTCTTCTAATTTTCTAGTGAGTATTGTTGCCTCTTCATACGATAAATCGGTATTTATCGCTTTATATGCATTTATAGTTGGTTTATATCCTCCTTTAGGACCAGGAACCCCCTCAACCAAACCTAACGCTTTCATTATCTGCATCTGGTTTCTAATTGTCCCGGGGTTTCTTTTTATAAATGCGGCGATATCATCTCCACTGACCGCCTCACCTTTTTCCCTGTATAAGGTTATTAAAGCAATTAGAGTATCTCTTTGTGTCAGAGTTAATTTCTCACTCATCTTAAAATTCCTCCTACTTTTAACTCTATTTTGTCATTATGGTAATAGTAGACAAGGTAAAGCAAATCTTGATCATATTCCTATCTTCATTTTGCAGACATCTGCAATCATCTTTGTTTGCTTATACAGTTCTCTATCAGTGCTCTCTTCATCTATATCTATAAGTTCGAAGATCTTTACTCCAGTATCATAAAGCCCGTTATCATAGCAGAATTTCACCCATTCGCATAACCCCCTTCCAGAAACCTCTCTATCTCCCTTTAAAAATGAATCTATCTCTCTTTTTGTCTTGCTTATTTCCAGATCTATCAGTCTATCTCTCTCATCAGGCGTTGGGTTTCTCCATCTATCTCTCTCATGGATAAAATTCTCCTCTAGTATTTGCCTTAGATCCTTCTTGAGTGTGTTACCACCGAGAGATCTGAAAAATTCCGGTGCTATCTCTCCATAAGTCTTTGGAATCGCGAGAAAATCTTCCAACCAGCCTATTGCATCTCTTTCATTCGATATTATCCCGAACCAGTTCTTTCTGTTTGATGGCAGCTGAAATGGCAGATACCATAAACTGTCGATCTCTTTGAAATAATCTTCCAGAATCTCTCTGAACGCATCATAGCTCAGCCCCTCAAGCGATCTTCCATGCGACATGAAAAAACCAAGCGTTTTGCTGTAGAGCATCCTCTCGCTTCTCTCATCATTATCGGGAAGATTTCGCATATACTCTTTTAAAAAATCCACGATCGCTTCCTTTGTCGTTTTGCCATTTATTCCATTCTTTACATTTATCTCAGGTTTATAGCAGTTTATGGTGAGATCATACCCGACGGCTCCGGTAGAAGTGACCTGCTTAAAACTCTTCTGTTTTTTATCGAAGGTGCCTATAGTCGCTATCACGAACCCTGCTTTGTTGAGAGCGTTCTGTATCGCCTGCCAGACCGCATCGCTCGAGTTGTGGAATACCATCGTCATCCACCTTCCGGGCTTGAGCACTCTGTAAATCTCCTTTACGGATGCGGTCATGAGTTCTTCGTATTCTTTTACGCCTTTTCCCTGAACCTTGTTTACTATGGCTTCGTCTTTATTATCCGTAAACACTCCCAGCCATGCTTCCCACAGAAAATTTAGCTCGGAATACATGAGGTTACCACCAAACGGAGGATCAGTGAAGCAGTAGTCTATGGAGTCCGAAGGGATGTTTGAAAGATCTGTGGCAGATTGTGTTGAGACTATTGAAATAGATTTTGCTTGAATGAGTTTTATTGCTTTATAAACATTAGAAAATTTACCATTCCATGCAGACTCTATGCTTCTCTCTACAGAAAATGATGGCATATATAGAGTGCCACTCAGCGGGCTATTGCCTGCTCTTCCGAAATTATATCTAGTCAATTTAGAAACAAGGAGTGGGTTAAAACTAGTAAAAGCAAACATCATAATGCACCTTAATCTTGAATCCTGTATATTCTTGATCTCATCCCAGAGCCTTGCGAGAGCCCAAAGGTTGCGTGTCGTATAGAATTGATGGACATGAGTGATCCCTATCTTGTCGTTTCTTCTTGACTCATCTCCAGGGGGCATCCGTTGATCAGGAAACTACAGAGGCTTTTCATCCTCTTTTGTTGGCCAGAAACCGTCTGAATCCGACGGGAGTTTTTCATCATAGATCCTCCTCCACCGCCTCTCGATCTCTTTGATCCTCTCAAGATCAAACTCTGAGACATCGTCCTCTCTTCTCTTGCATCTCGAGCAGGTATAGTTAACCTTGACAGGTTTTGAATCTGTCCTTTTACAATCCTGCTTCTTCAACTCCTTTTTACATTGCGGACAGGTAAAGTTCCTATTCACTTTTCCATCGTCCAAAGCCACATCCCACAACAAAAACCGTTCTCCACACCTCGGACACTCAAACTCGTCGCTCCAGATGATGTATTCCACAACCGCCTTACTGCCACACCTCCTGCATCTCGTCTCGTAGAGCCAGTCCATCTCCTTTCTAACCTTATCCAAGATCCTTTTAGATTCGGTTTCAAATTTACCTGCATCCACAGGAGTGCAGTAATTATATGCTATGAACGTCGCAGCGGGAGATAGGTCGATGAGTATCGGTATCCTCCCAGATCTAAGAGCAGCAACGCCTGTCATTCCAGAACCACAGAATGGATCGAGAACCAGATCACCTTCCTCGGTGTAATGTTTTATAAATGGTTCTATGCCCTCTGGAGGGACTTTTGTATGGTAAGAATGAGCGTTGTATATGGGAGAGTTCTTCCCAGCCTTCACGTCACCGATATATGGTTCTCTCGAGTAAGGAGCAATAGGTTTTCTGTGTTCTTCCACAAACCCTCTTAACCGCTCCATATTCACCTGAGCACCATTCTAACCTTCTTTCCAGGGTTATTTCTCTTCGCCCTCTCCATCTCGGACTCAATCATTCTTTTAAATTCTTCTACAACTGAATAAACACTCTCTTCGTCTATGAATCTGCCTGAAAATCTTTCAAGCACGAGACCCTCAATCTGGATTATGTTTGCCGTGTTTTGGAGATGTTTTATATAATCTACCACCCCGTCGTCGATCAATTCGCACACTTCAAGCACATAATCTTTCTTTTCGATTATTTTATTCAATATCCTCCGATCATCAAGGTGCTCCAGCGGTTTTATGATCTGGATAAGGTTGTTTATCCCGACCCGCAGCATGTTTTCTACATTTTCGATAAATCTATTCACATCTTCTACCGGTGCTTTCATGCCTATTTGAAAACCGCATGTACATATAGGTTCTGTTTCTACATTTATTACATTCACGTCTGCCTTGCATGGTTTGATCTTCGTTATCAGATCATTATACCCCTTTACAGGAGTACTTACACCAAGCTTTTCGAAACGATTTATAGTTTCAATCCTTCCTTTTATACTTTCCAATCTTTTTCTAAGGTCATCCAGTTCTCTATAGTATCCTTCGTGGGTTTTTTTATACCTTATGGCATATCTCCTTTTAAACCCTTCAAAATCATCTATCAGCCTATCTGCAAGCGAAGGATCTTTTATCAGGGATGAGAGTCTCATCTCTTCGATAAGATTTTCTCTATCTTTAAACAAAGGATCGTCCTGCTGAATCCTCATCTTCTCAACATACGTTTTCATACTAAGCAAGGCTAAACTCTTATCCGCAACTTCTTTAAAACATGTAAACTCTCTTATATCCTTCCCAAGTTCAGAAACATCCTTTGAGTACAGGTCTTCAATTAACCCATAAAACTCTCTGTAATTTGTCGTCTCTAATAGTTTTTTCAATCTGTCCAAGCCTGTATATGTGATCTCCTCCCTAAATGCATTCGATAATCTCTTTATATCTTCTTTAATCTTTTCATACTCTTCCAGCAGCTCTTTTAGTCTTTCAATCAACTTTTTTTCCTGCTCTTTTATCTCTTCAACGCTGTATGCGTTTTTTAGATCTGGAAGGATCTTTCTCGCATATATGACTACATCGTTCCATGATACATCTGTGCTTTTGACAAGAATATCGAGATCTTTCTCAAAGTTGTTCCAATCAATCTTTTCTATATTAAAGGAGTTTATTCTGCCAATTGATCCACTTTTTAATCTGATTTCCGTATTTGTGTTTGCTCGGACAAATGCGAGAATGTAGAGAGTTATAAGGTTTTTTAATAAACCATACGGAGGATCTTCAAGTTCTTTGTAAATCCTCCACACAGGCACTCCTTCGGGTTTTTCATCAAGTTTTGCTCTCAGGAATTGAAATATCGAATTATCATTCATAGGATGAAATTTTTCAGGATCATCATCCAAGGAAAGGGCTAAATTCGGTCCATAGTTTCTGCATGCATCCAGTGCATTACGCTTTGGATTCGCTTTGAAAAATCCTTCAAACAACTTTCGGGCCTCATTCTCAGAAAACTTTCTTTTGAATGTATCGAACGGTTGCTTGGTATATGAACTCGAGAGCAGTGTTCCTACAATAGATGAGAGTATCTGGTCCAGATCTGTTGAAGTAAACACTTTCTTTGTATCTATCGGCAACATCTGGTTTGTAAATACTTTTCCATCCCTATAAACAGAGCGCTGTTCTCTAATTATATTTATTATTGTCTCTTTTTCTTTGTTTTTTATCCATTCTTTATCATCATCTGATCTTTGATCAGACCTGAAATATTCATCTTTCGTCTTAGAAATTGCGCAATATTCCCGTATACGATCTTTTAATGTATCAGGCAAATCGGATGGAACGCACACAGCTATTCTTACATCCGCAAGTTTTGCTGGATCTATATCCGCTGGTTCGGAAAGAAATACTATTCTGAAGTGAGAATCTCCATTTATCTCACCGAGATATTCATCTCTAAGCGTTCGGGATAAGATAACCTCTCCGGGATATTCTATATTTTTAAAAAAGACTTTACGCTTTTTTGGTCTATCAGGTCCTTCAATACTCATAAAGAGGGATGAAAATCCATCTATGTAAAGGAGTCTCAACCAGTAATCTCTTATCTCTGCATCTGAAACTTTCTTTTTATATCTATTGAATGTTTTGATCACTTCACTATTCTCTCTGCTCGGGATGAATACCGCACCTTTATCTTTTATGTATTTTATCTGTGGTACATCAACTAACATACTGAGTATATACTCGACATTATCTGTATTTTTTATGAGTGTGTCGGGAGCAAGCACCATATCAGTTAATTCTCCTAACGATAAAGGTTTGTCTTTGTTTGCAATGTACCACATAAACAACGTGGTCGCGATATCTTCCGACAGATCCATATAGTTTTTTAAATCTAAACTTTTTATACTTTCTATGGCATCCCGATACGATCTATATTCAATAGGAAGGCTGTTTTGAATATCCTGTAATAGATCCTGGCTTGATAAGAGATCACATACTCGGATGAGCGTATCTCGATTAAGTATGGTACTGTTTCCAAGTATATTGTATATGTAATATATAGCAGATCTTGTGCTGGCGAGATTTTCAAGCATTGGGCTCTTCAACACCCGTCTCATGACATCAAAGCAGCTAGGCTGAAATGGGAATATTTGGAAAAAATACTCCTCGCTTATCTTCTTTAAAAGACCGTTTGATCTATAGTATTCATAGTATTCTTTTATCTCATACTTTTTCTCGTCAATAATGTTTCTAACTCTCCTAGAAACAATCAAATCAAACTCTCTCTCACTTCCCTCTGCAAATAGGTAGATACTTCTAAACCTGTCCCCCCTCAGTTTTGCAGGGGGTTCACCCGCGGATGCAACCATTGTATATATATTTAATCCCATTTCACGGGGTAATATCCATGCTATTGTCTCTAAAACCTCTTCATCGGTGGCATACGCCTTACTGTCTGGATGCCTTCTCTGCCATCCTGCAAACTCATCTATCACAAAAAGCATACCGTTGTATCCTATCCCATTCAACTGATCATACACGCTTTTGAGAGTCTCCTTTATGCTCGTAGGAATATTGATTTTAACCCTACGTTCGTCGCAGTATTTCCTTATATAGGATGCCAGAGAATCGTTATCCATTCTTATCGGATCCAGTCCATTCTTCCTTATGTATTCATCAATATCTCCCCGTAATGGGTTCTCTCTATACCATCCGACCATCTTATCATCCGATGTTAATTTTACCTTATCCCTTATTCCACATTCTTCAAGAGAGTCCTCAATCTTTTTTTCAATGACTTCAAAGAGGTCATCGTTCATAGGATCAGGTTTTCCTTCTCCTTTAAGGTTTATAAGCACAGGAAAAAGTTTATAATTAGTCAGACTCTGTCTGTAGTTTCGTATCTCGTCATCCTGAACGTTCTTCCAAACTTTTTCATCCCCGTATGCGAGTAAAGATGCGAGCGTTGAGAGAAAATGCGTTTTACCCGCTCCATATTCTGCCTGTATCCAAAAGCCTGCACCATGCCCTTTAATAACTGCGTCAAGTATTATCTTCATGTATCTGCTGATAGAATTAGTAAAGATATAACTCCCAACGGTAATATCTGGTGTTTTGATGGCATTTGCCAAAGAAAGAGTTGCTTCAAGCCCTTCTTTAATTTGTATTAGATCTCCTATCCTTGTTCTGTTCATTCTACTCCCTCCCAAATAATATTCTCGCTATCGAGATGGCTCTTGAAGTAGTCCAGCAATGCGTTCTTGTTAAACTTTATATTATATTCATTGGCAACTTTTTCCGCACCGTCTAAATCAGGAATGGAAAAAATAACCATCGTCCTGTCTCCTACATACCAATCAAAAAAGCCTGCGATCTCGAGCGAATACCTTGCAAGAAGCACTGCATCTTCTACCAAGAGAATTTGTTGCCCTTTCAATTCGTATCTTATCTGTTGAAGCATGCTATCTATAGATCTCTTTATCATTCTCTGAAGTTTTTTATCGTCCGATTCTAACAGAGGCAGGATGTCTGAAATTCGTATAGTTTTAACGATATCCGATGGAAGAATATTACGCAATCTATCGATTGAGCCTATCCATAGAAAGACCCTTTTACCAGGAAAAGGACGATCTTTCAATTTATCTGCAATAGATTTAAGATCTTTTTGATTCATAATGTCATCTTCCTCTTCAATAACTCAGCGAGACTATACTTGGTGGTTATATGCTCGAGTTCGTCCGCAATTATATACTTGGCAAATATACCTTTTGAGTTTGCTTCTCTAAAAATATCCCGTACAACCTCTTCCGATCTTATTCCAAGATACTTCCAATAAGGATTTTCTAATATATCCCTAACCGCAACGGTCTTTGGCTTCTGTGCAAAAAGGTAATGGGTTAAAATTATAAGTGCGGTCTTTGGTGGTTCGATCGCCTGAACGATAAGCTTACCGCCTCTCTTTACGACAAAATCTGTGCATAACAGAGCATATCGAATCCTCTTGACAACTTCGGTTGCATATCTCTCGTTAATATCCCAAGTCTTGATAGCAAAATTCTTAATCTGAACCGAGGTTATCTCATCTCCGGGATCGAGTGCAAGAATGGTATCTGTCACAAATTTTGCTACCCCTTCTTCTACAGATAGATACTGATACCTCATGATCTCCTGTAAAAGTTTTTCATCATGGTAGATCCTCCATACATTGTTGAGCAGGGTATCGAGTCTTTTTTCGGGAAAGAACCATCCGATTATATTGGTATTGTATATCTTACGAGTTTGCGATGAATTATAATGTAGAGAGTTATACAGATTTTCTTTAAAATTATCAAAGATTTTGTACTGAAGGCTCATTTTAACCGCATTTTTTGCTTCTTCCCAGAGAGGCTGCTGAATTATAGTCGGAACTCTACATTCTGGTGCAGATACTGATTCATCTGTAGTTTTTGTGTCTCTATCCATATTATGCCAACACTCCTGCTTTTTATGATGATCGTTTTTATATTAATCTCGCACCGGTATTAGCAAGATTTTAACTTTGGTGTTTTACCTTATCTTTCTATAATGAGATATTATTTATTTATATACTTTATCAACATTTCTCATTTTAATAGATCCAAAACCGTTAATATTCGATCTTAATAATTCTTAATAATAAAAGCAGATATTTGGTGGGCCAAGTGGAACCAAGGAAGGAGATCCAAACGCTGGTTATA
>DUJX01000003.1:11515-17405 GCA_013329575.1 Halobacteria archaeon
TTGAACAATTTTGGCAAGAGAATGAGATTTACAATAAAGTGAGGAAAAAAAAGGCTGATCGTTTATTCTTCTTTGTAGACGGTCCTCCATACACCACGGGCAACATCCACATGGGTACCGCATGGAACAAGATAATTAAAGATTATCTGCTTCGATATAAGACAATGAACGGCTATTCTGTAACGGATAGGCCCGGCTGGGATATGCATTNNCTCTATCGAGGTTAAAGTGGAGGAGATTTTAAACTTTAGATCCAAAAAAGATATAGAACGGTACGGGATAGACAAATTTGTTGATTACTGTATAAACTTTGCAATAAAGCAGAAAGATCTCATGACCGACCAATTCAAAGAACTTGGTGTCTGGATGGATTGGAAGAACCCTTACGTCTCGATAGACCCGCTTTATATAGAGGCTGCTTGGTGGACACTGAAGAAGGCATACGATAAAGGATTTTTAAAAGAGGACATGGGCGTGATAAACTGGTGCCCGAGGTGTGAGACGGCAATCGCCGAATCAGAGGTCGAGTACAAGGATGTATCAGATCCGAGTATTTATGTTCTTTTCCCGATAAAAAAAGACGATTACACGTTGGACGATATACAGAATGATACTTTTATACTCATATGGACTACCACGCCATGGACGATACCTGCAAATGTTGCTATTGCAGTAAATCCAAATTTAAGATACGTGGAAGTGCTTGATAAGAATAACAAAAGAAGGATAATTCTCGCTGAAAATTGTCTCTCACTCCTTAAATCAGGTGGATGTACCGACTATGAAATACTGCGGTCGTTTTCAGGTAAAGATTTGGAAGGATTAAGGTATAACCACCCGTTGGCAGATTTAGTTCAAAAACAGAGAGATTTTGATCATAAGGTAGTCTTAGCAGATTTTGTAACGGATGAAAACACCGGATGTGTGCATATTGCACCCGGGCATGGTGAAGATGATTATTCTGTTGGAAAAAAATATGGTCTGCCTATCTTTTGCCCTGTAAATGAGGAAGGCGTTTATACGGATGATGCCGGGAAATATACGGGGCTTTATGTTAAAAAAGCGAACAAAGAGATAATGGAAGATTTAGAATCGAAAGGAGTCCTGTTTGAAAAAGAGACGATAAGCCATAGATACGGCCATTGCTGGCGATGTAAGACTCCTATTATTTATTTAGCAACCAGTCAGTGGTATCTAGATATACCTGCCGTTAAAGACACAATGCTCGAAGAGATTAAGAAAGTTAAATGGTATCCGGATTGGGCCGGATCTGAACGGTTCTATAACTGGGTGTTAAACGCTAAAGAGTGGTGTATATCGAGACAAAGGTATTGGGGTATTCCGATACCGATATGGAAGTGTAAATGCGGACATATTGAGGTAGTAGGCGGCATAAACGAGCTAAACGAGATGAACAATAAGAATAAAGAGAATAATAACGATACAACCGTTCTGGATTATGATAACAAAGACGATCTGATCCGATTTTTACATAGACCAAATATAGACGGATTTAAGATGAGATGCAAGGTATGCGGGGGCGAGATGAGCAGGGTAAAGGATGTCTTTGATGTATGGTTCGATTCTGCAATTGCTTCTTGGGCGACATTGAAATTCCCTGCTGAAAAAGAGAGATTTGAAAAAATTTGGCCTGCTGAGTTCATAACAGAAGGGCATGATCAGACGAGAGGCTGGTTTTATTCTCAATTAGGTGCGAGCAGTATTGTATTCGGTAGATCGCCTTATAAAAACGTCTTGATGCATGGTTTCGTCCTCGATGCGGAGGGTAATAAGATGTCGAAGAGCTTAGGGAACGTGGTATATCCCGAAGAGGTTATAAAGAAGTATGGTACAGATGCATTAAGGTTTTATTTTCTGTCAAATACCCCGTGGGAGGATCTCAAGTTTAACTGGGAGAATGTAGACTCTGCATATAAGACTTTAAACATAATGTGGAACGTGTATAGGTTCCCTCTACCGTATATGAACTTAGATAACTTTGAATCGTCTACGAGTTATGATACCGTAAAAGATTATCTAAAAGAGGAAGATCGGTGGATTCTTTCAAGGTTGTATAGTCTGATCCGATCTGTCAAAGAATCGTTAGAGTCTTATGATATACATACAACGATCAGACAGATAAGAACGTTCATCGTAGACGATCTTTCCCGCTGGTATATCCAGATAATCCGGCCAAGAACTTGGGTAGAGACAGAGAATATGGATAAATTAGCCGCATATTACACTATATTCACCGTCTTGGTAGATCTGACGAAGGTGTTAGCACCCATAACCCCTTATTTAGCCGAATCAATGTATCAGAACCTCTGTTCAGGGGANNCTGCAGCGACCGCACGGGATAAATCAAAGAGAAAGTTGAGATGGCCGATAAAAAGGTTGGTGATAATACCAAGTAATGATGATCTTGCAGATGCCGTGGAAAGACTGAAAGATATCCTGCTCCAACAGACCAATACTAAATCGGTAGAGATAATACAAAAAGAGGACGAGACGGCAATAATCGACGGAAAAGATTTTGTATCGGCTGATTTTGACAAAGGACGATTGTATCTTGATCTGGAAGTAACCGAGGAGATCGTTGCTGAAGGATACGCACGAGAGATGATAAGACGAATACAACAGATGAGGAAAGACCTTAATCTTAATGTTGACGAGTTTATAACCGTTTTTATAAATGCTGGAGATATAATTGATTATATTAAAAAGAGCGAGGATTACATAGCCAACGAGGTCAGAGCGGGTAAAATTTTGTATAACATGACAAACGAGGCAGATTTTGTAAAAGAATGGAATATACAGGATCATAAGGTTAATATTGGCATAAAGCGTGTTAACGGATGAAGAGATATGGATTTTGCCGAGTGGGAGCCGATATACAAAGAGATTATTGAAGATTTTGGCTTTTCGAGAGAGGCTGACGAGGAGAGTGCACGTCTTCTATCCACTATGTTAGATAAAAAAATAAGCGATATGGTTTATAGCCAGATAGAACAAAAAATATCCGGTAAGAGTGTCATCGTGTGTGGAAAAGCCGCTATCTTATCTAAGGATTTAGAAGATATATTTGTTAAAGATAAAACGTTAAAAGATAAAACAATTATAGCAGCAGATGGTGCTACATCGTTATTATTCAATATAGGTCCTTCTAAAATAAAAGATTTAAATGAGCATAATCTTGAGCATTTTAGATACCCGATCATACCAGACATCATAGTTACAGACCTGGATGGAGATGTGGATGATATACTAACGGCGGAAGGGAACGGATCACTGATAGTGATACATGCACATGGAGATAATATCAATAAGATAAAAGAATACGCCCCAAAATTCAAAAAAGCGATAGGAACTACTCAATCTAGACCTTTTGACAATATCTACAATTTTGGAGGGTTTACAGATGGTGATCGATGCGTATTCCTGGCAAAACATTTTGGAGCTAGCGAGATAAGATTGGCAGGTTTTGATTTTGAAGATCAAACGGTTACGGAAAGAAAGAAGAAGAAGTTAAAATGGGCGAGAAGATTATTGGCAATGATAAACGTTGTGGATGTATGACAAAAACATATCGAGCCGAAAGTCCTCTTATTTCTTATTTTATATCAATTATAAGATCATTATAATATCCTCTCTATCTCGTGATACCATCCGTCTATCCTATCGTAGCATCCAGTGATATCTGCTATCTTTACAGCCAGGATATGCCAGCAGTATTCGCCCTTTCGTGATGCATTAAAAAAGAAATCTTTACAATTACAGTAATCTTCCACCACGATATGTTCTTCCCTGCTGACTACCACGTAGAAATCTTTATACTTTTTTATTCTTCTTGAATCGATAGCTTCTATCGCCTTTTTCCCTTTTTCTCCGTATTTTTCCACGATTAAAGATTTTATCTCATCATCCAGTATTTTTTTATCGTTTAATAGAAGCCATGGATCATCTTTAACGTTATCTTCTCTGATCACGATCTATCCTTTTTTTATCGGTCATTGATATTGCAATAATTCATAACACCTTTATAATATGGTTCTCTCCTGGAAACAGCCACTCTTATCAATCTTTCGATCTCTTCTTCGGATGCGCAACCTTTCAGATCGACGATATTATCATTTCTTAAAAGACATGGTTTTAAAAACCCGTCAGCAGTAAGCCGTAACCTGGAACAACCCATACAAAATCTTGCGTCTATCGGCCGAACCGACTCGATCTCAACACCGCGGTATAGATATTTTCTCCTATTATGCGTCTTTCTAATACCTATCAAGATAGCATCGTTATTTAAAAAAGACTCAATCTTATTCCAATCGGCTAAATCGGGGTACCTCTTTCCAAAATCTACTAACTCGATCAATTGAAGTACCACGTTTTTTTGTAGTCTCTGCTCAATTATGAAATCTACAAAATCGTGAATCTCTTCCTGATTTATATCTAATACTACCATATTAATCTTAACTGGAGTTAGTCCTACCTCCACAGATTTTTTAAGCCCGTCTATAACATGTGAGAGCGTTTTTATATCTCCGCAGGTTATCTTAGAATATATATCCTCTTTCAGCGAATCTATACTTATATTGACCCTTTTTAATCCTGCCTGTTTCAAATCTTCTGATTTATCTGCGAGGAATACTCCGTTCGTCGTCATAGATATCTCGTCAAAACCCTTTAGCCCATCGACAATATCTACGCAATCTTTACGTACAAGCGGCTCTCCTCCGCTTATCTTGATCTTTTTAATACCGAGTCTCGGAAAGACGTTACAAATTTTTGTGATCTCGTCTATCGAAAGCTCTTCTCCTCCAACGGGTTGTCCATCCATATGACAATATATGCAATTTAGGTTACATCTTTTAGTTATTGATACCCTCAAGCTTCTTATCTCTCTTCCATAAGGATCGATCAGCATATAATCTTGGACCTCACATTTTAAAAAGCGTCTTTGTCTCTATGTAAATTATGTAAATCTATCACTCTTTGCTTTTACATTCTTTTTTTATATTCCATTATATCTTTTGATCTTTTGAATATTTTTATATGTAATAAACACTATCAAGGTATATGTCAAATCTATATATATTATACAATTTGATAATATTATCGATATCATCGATAGATAAAGATGCCTATCGATACGATGGATATAACCTGTTAAGATAAAGTTTAGTAATTATAATAAAAATTCAAATATTTATTATAGTTTTACATACCATATTTAAATTATTAAAAAGCTTTAAATAAAAGGATTGTATTGGTTATTTTAGCCGACGTTTTTTAAAAAAGCGTACGATTGATAGATACATCTTCTGTTTTGTAGCGGGGTGGGGTAGTCAGGATATCCCGACGGGCTCNNGTGGTTCAAATCCACTCCCCGCTATCTTTTTTTCTTTTTTTAGACCAGATCTTTTAGATATATTTTATAATCACCAAGTCTTCCGTTATAGTTTCCTGCAGATATTTTTAACAAGCCTTTTTTATTCCTTATAGCTGTTATTGCCTTTTTCATAGCCTCTTTTACCGCCTCTTCGGTAACTCCATTGATAACGATCTCTGGGATCGATCTTACTCCGTCTGGTACGTCGCTTTTACACTTATCTTTCAAAGTAGGACAATACGGATAATTCGTAGGAGGGCCGATAGGAGGATAATTTGCAGGCATAGATCCACTGGGGCACGTATAAAATGGAGTTATAACGCCAACTACATCTTTTATAGCCTCGATACTACTTATCGCTACATCCCATCCCGCTTTTAGAGTATCGCAAAAATACCATAAATTTCCGCCGGATACACCGATGCCGCATCGTAGATATCGATCTATTTTAAAATCGTATCCCATCATGAGCGGTATATTTATAACATCCCGTCCATA
>DUJX01000003.1:17424-18058 GCA_013329575.1 Halobacteria archaeon
TTGAGTCTCTCTCATTCCAATCAAACCAGTCAAATATTCGGGTAAACGGGACGGATAGAATATCTTGCCTTATTCTTATCGAGACTTCCCAGAAAAAATCATTAAGCTGGTCTTTTATACTCTTTTTTTTATCGTAACTCTTCCAGAACTGTAGCACCACTCCATCGTTGCCATCGGGCGTATCTTTTTTATCTATCCATCCCTCGATACCGCCTTCTATCCTATTTACAACGACCGATGGTGTAGCGGTAGATCTATACGCCGCCAATCTTAGCGGATCTCTCTCAATAAAAGGGTTTGTCCTATCTTTATCATCTATATCGATGCACCGTGTGACCAAAATCCGTATAAAAATACCTTTAAATGCTTCTGCGTATGTATCTTCCAATAAATTAGATGGGCCGATAGTTATCACATCCTTTTTTATCAGTAGTATAAAACATTTTAGATCGCATATCTTTATTCAATCCACTTATTTCAACCTTATTATTAAATTTTTAAATATAATGACTAAACATTATAAAAATAATTAAATTAATATAGCATTGTATCGTAATTTTTAAAGTAATATTTAATGGTATTATTAAATTGGGCAAGTAGATTCGATCAATAGGATCGGATAAAAAGGATGATA
>DUJX01000007.1:0-3868 GCA_013329575.1 Halobacteria archaeon
TTTTTTAACGTATCAAATCTCGTTAACTTTATTAACTTTATATACAGCAGCATTATTTACAGCAATTAATATGCAAAACAAGTATAATACGCAAAAAAAACAAAAAAAAGATTATGTTTTTATCACGTTATTCTTATCACATTAAAATAAAAACGATAAAGACAAATAATCGGAGACGATTTTATGCCTGAAAAAGATAGATGGCACTTATTAGACGAAGAGAAGATTTTTGAGATATTAAAGACATCCAGTAGAGGACTAAAAGATGATGAGGTAATCGCTCTACAAAAGAAATACGGTCTTAACGAGATAACAGATAAAAAACAGATCTCCCCGTTAAAGCTTTTTTTATCCCAGTTTAAAAACGTGCTCATGCTGATTCTTATAGCAGCCACGGGAATTTCTTTGATTCTTAACAACATAGTGGATGCAATAATCATATTTATAGTCATTATTTTATGTGTAACTATAGGGTTTCTTTTAGAATATAGATCCGAAAAAGCGATAAAAGCACTGATAGAGATCTCAGCACCTAGTGCTACCGTTTTAAGAGATGGTAAAGAGGTAAAGATTCCTGTTAAAGATGTTGTACCAGGAGACATACTGATACTTCGCACAGGTGATAAAGTAGCAGCCGATGCACGGGTAATTGAATCTTATGATTTAACAGTAGACGAGTCGGTACTGACAGGCGAGTCTGAACCAGTGAAAAAAGAGAGTTTAACGCTTAAAGAGGATGTGTTAATAGCAGATAGAATAAATATGGTCTATTCTGGAACAATCGTCGTACATGGACGAGGAGTAGGAGTAGTTACCGCGACAGGTATGCAGACGGAGTTTGGAAAGATCGCCGGCATGCTATCAACAGAAGATGTTGAGGAGACACCATTAAAGAAGCGCGTCAACCAGATTGGAAAAAAATTGAGTATCGTATATGTCTTCATAGTAATCGTCCTTTTTGTAATCGGTGCGATAACAGATCCGTCGATCGATCGAGTCGTAGCGCTTATAATCTGGAGCGTCAGCCTCGCTGTGGCAATAGTACCAGAGACGCTCCCGCTAATAATAACAGGAACACTCGCACTAGGCGCACAAAAAATGGCAAAGAATAAAGCGATAGTCAGACGATTATACGCCGTCGAAACGCTCGGATGTATAACTGCTATCTGCTCGGATAAAACAGGCACATTAACCAAGAACGAGATGACCGTACGTGAAATATATGTAAACAATCAGAAGATAGATGTAACCGGTACTGGATATGAGCCAAAAGGCGAGTTTATCGACGAAAACGGAGACAAGATAGATGTCTCACGTAATGACTGCCTTAATATGGCGTTAACAATCGCCACACTGTGTAACGACTCGAAGATCATAACAGAAAACAACAGTTATAAAATAACTGGAAATCCGACCGATGGAGCATTGGTCGTCCTTGCAGAGAAGGCATCGTTGAACAAAAACGTTCTTGAAGAGCGATATAAAAGGATTGGTGAGATACCTTTTGAGAGAGAAAGAAAAAGAATGACGGTTATATACCACGACACAGCCAAAGATAAGAAGGTTGCGTTTGTGAAAGGGGCACCTGAGCTCTTGCTCGTTTTTAGACTACCTATAAGGGATTNNTCTTCAATAAAAGAGATGACCGATGCCGATAGGGATAAAATATTACGTATCTCTAACCAGATGGCCACGGAAGCGTTACGCGTTATTGGAGTGGCATATTCTTATGTAAACAATGAGAGTAAAGAGAATAATACTTTTATCGCGGAAGATATCGAAAGAGACCTTATCTTTGTCGGATTGTTCGGGATAATCGATCCGCCGAGGGATGAGGCAAAAGATGCAATAGCACAATGTAAGAAAGCCGGAATAAAACCAATAATGATAACCGGAGACCATAAATTGACTGCTATGGCCATTGCAAAAGAGCTCGGGATGATGGATAAAGATAGTCTCGAATCAAAGGCCTTTACATCCCAAAAACCTTCGAAAACAGATACAGATTACGACGAAAAAAAGGTATTAACCGGCATAGATCTGGAAAAAATGAGCGAAGACGATCTAGAAAAAGTCGTCGATGACGTGGTCGTGTATTCGCGGGTATCACCAATCCATAAACTGAAGATAATAGAGGCGCTCAAAAAGAGGGGTAATATCGTAGCTATGACGGGCGACGGGATAAACGATGCACCAGCATTGAAAAAAAGTGATATAGGTATAGCAATGAACTCAGGCACGGATGTTGCAAAAGAAGCGTCTGATATGGTCTTAATCGATAACAATTTTGCGACTATCGTGTCTGCGATAAAAGAGGGACGAACTATTTATGACAATATCAGGAAATATTTGGTGTATATATTCTCGTACGGTTTTTCAGAAGTAGTTATCTTGGCAACTGCTTTTTTTGCCGGGCTATTCTTGTTTAAAGAACCGTTATACCCGCTTATCGCGATCCAGATTTTATGGGCAAATATTGTGATTGAAGACCTACCGGCTCTCGGGTTAGGTGTCGATCCAGCCATGCCTGATATAATGAGGCGAAGACCGAGAGATCCTAACGAACCAATTCTTACAAAGACGGCTACCCGACTATTGGTCGTGATGATTGCGACGATATCGATCGGATGTATCGGCATATTCTTTAAATATCTGCCAAATCCGGTAATAGAGAATAGCATGGGGCTAATAAAGGCACAGACGATGGTGTTTGCAACATTCATACTATACGAGATGATCAATGCATTCATCTGCCGATCAGATAGAGATTCCCTGGTAAAAATCGGATTTTTCTCTAATAAATGGTTGATACTCGGAGTAATCGGGTCTGTTCTGCTTATGTTCCTCGTAATACAGATACCTTTTATCGGGCAGTTCTTCCATATGATACCTTTAACTTTGACAGACTGGTGCACGGCTTTATTGACCGCGGTTACTCTGATCGTTACGACGGAAGTATTCAAAGCATTATCTGCTAAATTATCGGCTAAAAATGTATCGTGATGCACTCCTGGTAAGTATTCGGATCTATAAAAGCATAGCAAACATCTGGTACAAGCCGATATCTATCTCTATACAGACTCTATAAACCCGCGGTGAATACGATCCACATCTTTTAACGTTTAAAACCCATGGTATGTTTTTTAATAGGTCTATTTCATTAGCATGACAAAAATCGTATAAATAAATCTTTTTTCCCTTCTCTTTTTTGAGTGAGTCTATATAAAACGATGAAAAGTCTTTATCTATCTTTGGTGCGGGTGCTATAACTCTATCAAACGAATTTTTCTCCACATGTTTGAATAAATCTTCCACATCGGCATTTATCGCTTTTATCGATCCGATCAGTCGGTTATTATTTATGTTTTTTAATAGATAATAAAATGCGTCCGGATTCTTCTCGATAGCAACTATCTCTACTTTTTTATGCCGTGCTATAATTATTGGAAACGGTCCTACCCCTGCAAACAAACATAATATCTTCTCCCCGTCATTGATTTCATTTGCTATTCGTCTTCGTTCCCCTGAAAGGGAGAATGAGAAATGGGATTTATTTATATCAAATATAAAATTGCATCCTGCTTCCTTATACTCTATCTCGGTCGATCGGTCGCCATAAATCACATCAAATCGGGAGATCCTCTCTTCTCCAATTGATTCTGTGGTCTTTCTCAAAATTTTTTTTATATCTGGCCTATCGTTTAGTATCCCTGCTACCGTTTTTTCGATCGTCTGTTTATCCGTATTGTTGTATTTATCGTCTGAAATAATTGCAACGTTCTGTATATACCTTACTTTCATGATATCCTACTGTTATCTTTCTTTTAATGTAGTAGTCTTTCTATGTTAGATATTTTACGTTATATAT
>DUJX01000007.1:3950-12065 GCA_013329575.1 Halobacteria archaeon
AGGTCAAATAAGAAATGATTATAGAGATAATAGAGTTAATCTTGATGGGGGTTTTTACCGGCATGATCACTGGGTTGACCGGTGCGAGTGGAGTAGTCATAGTAGTGCCTCTGGTCAACCTTTTACTCGATTTTACGATCCATGAAGCGATTGGAACAAGCCTTATCGTAGATACAATCGCGCCTTTGGCTATATCTGCCACATACTATAAATACGGCAATATCGACATAAGATCGAGCATATGGATCGCAGTAGGATCCATGACAGGCGCACAGATCGGAGCCTTTCTTGTCACAGGGATATCAGGAACCAGTTTAGGAAGCTTTTTTGGAATATTCATGGTTATTATGGGCATTATTATGTTTAAACAAGGAATTAACCGTGAGGCTATTGCAAACAGATTTAATTCCGTTCTTAAAATCGAAAAAACGTCCCAGAAAATAATGGTAAGTATACTTATCGGATTGGCCTTGGGTATCATAACTGGAGTAATAGGCGCCGGCGGCGGTGTTATGATTCTGATAGTATTAATCTTCGTTTTAGGTTTTCCATTGCAGAAAGCGATAGGTACATCGGCTCTAATAATGGCGATAACCACTTTTTCTGGGTCTATTGGTTATGCTATCCATGGTAATATAAACGTACTAAGCGGTATTATTATTGGTATCGGTGCTATCGTGGGTGGAATAGGTAGTGCAAGGTTTGCCAATAGAGTGGATGAAAAAAGTCTGGGCAAGGTAGTAGCATCGATATTTATAATTCTTGGATTATTCTTGACCGTTTTGACGATAGTATAAAAGGCAAGATAGAATCTTTACAAAAATGATATACTTAAACGATTTAAACGTTTTAATAAGATTTTAGGTTTAATGTTTTATATAATCTAAAAATAATTCTTCAGTCTTAATAATTTTTTACTCTGTTAGACATCATTCAGATGAGAGTTTATTTTGCTGTTTTTGTTTATTAATCCGTTTAGATTAGAATATATGACATAATCTCTTATTAATTCCGATTTAAAATTGTTAAATTGCAGAATTACGAGAAGATAGACATAGTTATCGTATTTCATCTTCTTATTCTTGAATTAAGTTCTTTTAACATAACTTTTCTAACATAACTTATATATATATCAAAATAAAGTAAATTTGAAAATGATCAAAAAATTATAACAACATACAAGAGAGGTAAAAAATGAGTAGGAAATTTTTTGTGATGATATTGCTCGTCTCTCTGCTTGTCTGTGTCGCATTACCAACCTCACAAGTCTCACAAGCAGGCAATCAAAAGACCGTAACTATCGTAGATTCAACCGGCAATAGAGTAGAGGTACCTTGTCCTGTCGAGCGGATAGCATGTATCAACCCAGCAGCGATAGAGGTCATTCGTGCACTGGGCGCGGAAGATCGGATCGTCGGTATAGATCAGTTTACAAAATGGAATCCTGGTTTCAATCCAGAGTTAAAAGATAGACCTTCGATCGGTATGCCAATGGGTATGCCACCAAACTACGAGAAGATCATCGATCTGAATCCACAAGTAGTGATCTCTTATGCAGATCCGATGTGGTACTATCCAGATCTCGAGAATAAGATGAAAACTGCCGGTATAAAGGTTGTCCGTCTGGATCTATACAAGCCACAGAGTTACGATGATGATGTAAAAGCGCTCGGAAAGATACTTGGAAAGGAGAGAGAAACAGAAGATTATCTCAATTTTACGAGGTCTTATGTTGATATCATCGAGAAGAGAGTAGACATTATACCGGAAGAAGAAAGAGTGAACGTTTACTTTGAATTTTTCATGCCCTATGTCGCATATAGTAACGGTTCTGGAGTAGATCAATTGATCAAGATAGCAGGAGGGAAAAACGTCTTCGGTGGAGCAAAAGGACAATTGCTTAAGATGCCGGGATACATTCCAGAAAAATCGGGTGTGTATCTTATGGTGAGCCCAGAGGCAATCGTAGAGAAAAATCCTGACGTGATGATCAAAGACTACATGCCTATGACAGATTATATGTCTATGGGCAGAAATCCAAAGACAATCGGTTATACAGACAGACCAGAGTCGAACGGGATGATGCAGGCAAGAGACGAGATGATGAACCGGCCTGGGTTTAAAGAGATAGATGCAGTAAAAAATGGGAACGTTTACATATTTGCATTTGGCGAGCTTGCCACCTCGCCACGATGGCCCGTCGCTCTTGGATACATGGCAAAATGGTTTTATCCAGAAGAGTTTAAAGATTTAGATCCTCAAGCATTTCATCAAGAGTGGTTAAAAAAGTGGTACGGATTGGAGTATAAAGGAGTGTACGTGTATCCATAAAAGAGATACAATTTATGGAGAAAAGACGAGGTAAAATGTAAAGGAGCGTATATAAATCTATGAATGAGATAAAAGGAGATGTAGAGAAGAGATACGAAAGATATACCGCAAGAAAGTTTGGTATCTTATTTTTTCTTCTTGCATCTTTGATTGTATTGGCAATTCTTTCCATTCCGTTGGGTGCTGCAGCATTGAGTATCAGAGATGTTATATACAGCATATTCTTCAAAGGATTGAATCTTCATGCAGATATAATCGTCTGGCAATTGAGACTACCGAGGATACTTATGGCGATCGTGTGCGGTATGGGACTTGCCCTATCCGGTGCGGTCATGCAGGGCGTCCTGCACAATCCGTTAGCAAGCCCATTCACGCTCGGCGTCTCATCCGCATCGGCGTTTGGTGGGATGCTGGCAATGCTGTTTGGTGTTGGAATGGGATTAAATATCGGTGTTGCATTCTTATTCGGCATGCTTGTCCTACTCTTGATGTACTGGATCTCGAGACGGAGAGGGATGACACCTGAAACAATGATACTCTGTGGTGTCTGCTTGATGTATCTATTTCTCATGCTGGCATCTTTGTTATCTGGGTTAGGAGGATTGACAAGTGGAGTTCTCTTCTTGACTGGAAATCTCGTTTCGAGCAATTGGGAGAGTGTAATTATAACGGTTTTATTCCTTGCAATCACGTTTCCTCTATTGATATGGTATGCACGGGACCTGAACGCGATGGTGCTCGGGGACGATGCGGCGATGAGCGTTGGAATAAACGTGAGAAAGACGAGAATAATCTGTATGGTACTTGCTACATTGATGGTCTCTGCAATTGTGTGTTTTACAGGTGTCATCGGATTCGTCTGCCTGATATCACCTTTTATAGCACGAATGGTGATGGGCAACGATCATAGGTTTATATTTCCTTGCTCGGCACTAATAGGTTCTTTACTTCTTTTAGGAACGGATACCATTGCGAGAACGGTTATCCAACCGATAGAGATACCTGTCGGGATGATCATGACGATCATAGGCGTTCCGTTCATCCTGTATTTAGCACTAAAAAGGGGTGCATACGAATGAGGCTTGAGATAAGAGAGCTATCGTTTAGTTATAATTCGAGAGATGTCCTCAAAAAGGTGAATTTCGAGGTGAATTCGGGCGAAATCGTCTCTATCTTGGGACCGAACGGTTCTGGAAAGACGACACTTCTTAAGTGCATAAATAGGATGCTAAAACCGGATGGAAACATTTTCATAGACGGAAAAAATGTGAACGATATTAAACAGAAGGATCTTGCAAGACTGTTCGGTTATGTTCCACAAAGGGCATTAAACGTCCTTCCTTGCAGTATATTCGATGCGGTCATGATCGGAAGAAGGCCATATATCGGTTGGGGCTCTGGAAAACGGGACAAAGAGGTCGTCTTTAAAGTTCTTAAGTTGATGGGGATGGAAGATATGGCTCTAAGACCATTCGATGGGATCAGTGGCGGAGAGATGCAGAAGGTCTTGATCGCAAAAGCACTCGCTCAGGAGCCTAAAATACTCTTGATGGACGAACCAACAAGTAATCTGGATCTAAGACATCAGCTGGATGTCCTAAGAATCATCGGAGAGATCGTGGAAGAGAAGAATGTATCCGCTTTGATAGCTATGCACGACCTGAATCTTGCATCAAGGTTCTCTGACAGGATTGTTCTTCTTAAAAAAGGAGAGGTCTATGATGATGGAGATCCAAGATCGGTGATCACACAGGAGAGCATAAGATCGGTCTATGGCGTTGAAGCGATCGTCGAAGAAGATAATGATAATAACGGTAAAAAACCTCATGTTATACCATTAAGGGCAATTTAGAATTTATCAGTTTAGTTTTAAATTTGAATTAAATATATAGGAGTGATTTAAATGGATATGATGCAACCTATGCTCAGTCTCGCTGGTTTGAAGAGCATGCTTAGCATGATGCTTGGTTTTCTTCCTCAGATCCCAGGTATGATCAAGTGGATCTGTACGCCCGGTGTGCTACCCGGGCTTCTTGGTTGGATGGGCAGTATGATGTCAAAGTGATAAAAATGATCAGATCGGTTAAAACCTTGGTTTTGATACTATTTGTATTTACAGTCACGGTGGTCTTGGTACCACCAGCAACGATGGCTTTGGCTTTTGAGGCAAAAACCGATGATGAAGGGTTTTATACGTTTTCAAACCTCCCAGCAGGAACTTATAAAATAACAGCAATTGCGTATGGACCTCCAAAAAAAATAGCTGATATCTTCAATATAGAAAGAGTTATGTTGATCGGTGAAACGACGGTGAGATTGGAAGAGGGGAAAAATATCGAGAATGCAGATATATTTTTAGATCAGAGTGAGAATAAAGACGCAAATGTAACCCCGATAGTTATAAAAAACGGTGGAAAAGGCTCGATATCAGGGAAAGTTCTCTTTCATGAACCATTTTTCAAGAAGATCATGCCTCTTTCATCAAAAGATGGTGAGACAAGAGTTATTATAAATGGATATAAAGAAGATTGACGAGTATTTAGTTAGTATATAGTATATTTTAAAAAATTAAAAAATTTTTTTATGTTTGTGTTTATTATCTTTTTTTTTGTTTATATCTCTTTAACTCTCTCTAACTCTTTAAATTGTATTATATAATACTAAGATTTATATAATAAATCAATTAGATTAATAAATTAACTATATTTAAGGATAAATACCAGACATAATTACTTAACATGAAGCATAAGATAAATGAGAAGTGATAAGATATGTGTCCTGCTAATGATAACAGTAACCTTTTAAGAAATATTATTATAATTTTGGCCCTTGCTCTCGTAATCCTCGTCGTGCTCTGGGCATTTATACATTTCATGCCTTATGCCATCATTATAATAGGTGTCGTAATCGTTATTTTGTTTATTTTTTATATGATATCTAGATATGGCTGAAATATAAAAAATTCTTAAAAAAACAGTATCAATTATAAGATATTATAAGAATAATAAGAATATTATCATAAGAATATAACAAGGATTAAAAATATAACAAAGATTAAAATGCCTTATTTGGATATAGACAACCGGCGAATATCGTATAGATTGTTAGATAACGTAGAAAAATATAGTGGAACTGACGAATACGTCGTATTCATCCATGGGGCAGGTGAGAATAAGGATACATGGATCTTTCAAGAAGCGCTAAAAGATAACTTCAATCTGGTATTCTTCGATTTGACTGGGCATGGAGAATCAACTGGGAATATTCCCACTATTAACGATTTTATAAATGATCTAAGTAACATTATCAACAAAACATGTAACGCTAAGCCTTCGATAGTAGGCCATTCGATGGGCGGAGCCATTGCCCAAAAATTTGCAATAGAGAACGGCGACAAAATAAAAAAACTGATTTTATCCTCGACGGGAGCAAAATTAAAAGTCGCACCGATCGTTTTTGATACAATAAAAAATAATTTTGATGATGTTATAGATCTGTTGACAGATCTTTTATTTGCCAAAAGACCATCTAAAGAGATTGCAGAAATTGTAGAAAAGGAGATTAAAGATTGCGGCAGAGAGACTCTTTATAATGATTTCATGATTTGTAACGAGTTTAATGTCATGGATTCTCTTGATAAGATAAAGAATGAAACTCTGGTTATATGTGGTGATAACGACAAATTAACTCCTGAAAAATATTCAATTTATCTAAAAAATAACATCAAAAATTCAAAACTAAGTATTGTAAAAGATACGGGACATATGGTCATGATGGAACAGCCCGACTCTTTTAATAAGATCGTTAAAAATTTTTTGCTCGAAGAGAGATGAGTAATAAACATGCACGAATTGTAAAAATAAGAAATAATACAATAGATAATAATTAGTTTATATAATCCATTTATATATTATATTTTTATCTATACCGCATCGCATCCCGACTAATATTAATAAAGAAGATTAGGATCTCTCTTCCCCCCATCCCTCGGCTTCTAGGTAGATCTCCCTCAATCGTTCCAAAACCTCCTCGCCTGTTCTCCAGTATCCTCTTTTATTCGCCTCGAACAGTGTATCTATCATATTATTTAATGCCCAAGGGTTAACCTCTTCAAGTTTTTTTCTTACATCCTCATTCATAATGTAACGATCCCCTATCTCATCCCAGATCCAGTTATCAACCTTATTCGTCGTTGCAGCAAGTCCAAGAATGTTTTTTACCCTATCTTGGATATGCTGGGCACCGTTGTAACCATCATCCAACATCCCTTCGATCCATCTTGGATTTAAAAGCCTTGTTCGTACCCCACGCTGGATTGCTTTATCGATTCCTTCGGTCTTTACTACCTCTTTTGTGGTATCTGTGATGAACATCTCTGGTTTTACTCTGCTAACGGACTCAACGGCTTTGGAGAGACCTCCTGAAAACTCGTAGTAATGATCAAGATCTGTCACTTCATAATCATGGCTATCTCTAACTTGAGATGTAAGTTCCACGCGTGACAACGCCTCTTCAAACATCTTACCCGACTTATATCCGTGAAGATCGGCTGTATAAATATACTGCATATCTGAGATATAAGAACGAGCCAGATCATCCTCAGAGATCCATGATTGGGTGTTAATCCGATCTCTTAGGGATGTGCCGTACTCTATTGGAGAGGGACCAAATATACGGGCATTGCACAACTTATGAGCAAGTTCTACGCTATCTGCCCCATCTTTTATATGATCAAATATCTCATGAGTGTGTCTTTTAACCAAGTTTTCTTCCAAAGACTCGTCTTGGAATGAAATAAGATTAAACGCGTCATCCAGCAGTTTGATTACGTTTGGGAATGTATCCCTAAAGAAACCGCATATATTCACTACTACATCTATACGGGGCCTACCGAGCTCATTTAACGGGATCACTCTAAGACGTACATCCCATGGATTTTTCCTAACTGGTTCCACACCGATGTATCTCAATATCTGGCCTACAGACTCACCTTTCGTATTCATCGTCTCAAATCCCCAAAGAACCACACCAACGCTATTAGGATATGTATTATGCAACATTTTATACCTATCCAATGTATCTTCGGCTATCTTTGCTCCTCTAATGTATGCAGCGTCACTCGGTACCTGTCGTGGGTCAAATTGATACATGTTTGAGCCAGTAGGGAGAACCTCTGGAGACCTGATCGGATCTCCTCCAATATTTGGACTGATGTATCTACCGGATAGTCCCTTAAGAAGAGATCCTATCTCGTCGCCTTTTTTAAGATTGGATACTACCTCTAACCCAAATGTTAACGCCTTCTCTAAATCTGTTATGATTTTTTTCTCATTTCTCCTGTTTGATCGGGGGACTTTCAGATGGTTTATCGCATCTTTTACATCATCTAAGATCGAAGACTTCTTACCATCTTTATCTACCAATATAGAGACAGTCTTCTTTGCAATCTCATCGATCTCTGCTGCTAACTCTGCGTAGGTTTTATCTCCTATTCTCTTTCCTGGCTCTTTCATCATCTCGTCATAATCTATGCCTTTTAAAGAGGCTAACAACCTATGAAGAGATTTTATCTCGCCTCTATCGTATCTAAGGATGAATGTAATGAAATCTATCAAAGATTCGTGATCGTAAGTCTCGCCGAACGTATGAAGCCCTCTCGGGATGATCGATCTTTTGATGACGAAGAGTTCATCATATATATCATCGATCTCCTCCTCGCTTATATTTGCCTCTTTTGCTTTCTCCAATATTTGATCTCGGACAATTTTTGCCCTATTTGGATCC
>DUJX01000006.1 GCA_013329575.1 Halobacteria archaeon
ATCTCTTTACCAAAACTGTGCAGCATAAGTGCCGCATAAATATATTCCATCTATAAAACACCTCCAATGTTAATTTTACTTTTAAATATGTTTAAATTTTTAATATGTTTTTTAATTTTTCATCTAAAGCATCTTTATTGATGTTACCTACCTTTGATGCCACAGAGAGCATATTACTCCGCCCTTTCAGGAGTAACATATCGATGATGGCAGGCTCATAAATATTTGCATTAAACGCAAGATTTTTAGCATCATTTACAGCTTTAGCGATCAAGCTCGGAAGGACTTCCGGAGTTGGATACGCTGTGTTAAATGCGAGATTGTATGCGTTATTTACAGCATTTATAATATCTGTTCTAAATTTCTCAACGTCTATAGCGAGATCAGATTTATAAAATGTTGTCCCTTCCTCAAAAGCCGCCTTGAGATCGAGCCCTAATTTTTTCGGATAAATCTTTAACAGATTTAATGCCTCTGCCACTTTAGGCGATACTTCCTCTCCCGCCCTCAATATCGTCTTATTCTCTCTAATCAGTACCTTTCCACCTTCTATAGCAGCAGGAATCCCTATTCTCTGTAGTTCTCCAACGATTGGACCAGGTTTAAACGACGTAGGCCCTTTCTCAACAATGATATCAGTAGGTGCGATCTCTCCTGCTTTCAAAGGTGCAAAACTCTTAGAAGATTCTAATAATTTAAAAAGTTTAAAAACATCTTTATTTGAAAACACAAGTGCAGCCTGACCATTTACTTCTTCGGATAACTTATCCAATCCTTTGGAGGATAAGGCACGACGGATAAGCGTATTTTTGTTCATCTTTATGACAGCATCCTTCCTAAGCTTCTTTCTTATCTCCTGCATCTGTTTAGCCGGTACATCATCCATTCCGACAAGCCCGACTGTTTTATACTCTGTTATATTCTTACCTATCTCGTCGATAGCGTTTTTCTTCCAATCGAGCCCTCTATTCTTTGCTATGATACTCATTTTACCATCTACTCTACTTCATCTTCTTGGATTCACCCATCGTTGTCTTTACATACACAGATCTAAGATTGGACTCATCTTTTAATCTGGCATTAACCCTATCCAAAACGGTCATCAAGTTTTTGGATAATTTTTCTGGTCCTAGAGTAGTCTTGCCAAGTGTTGCATGAAACGTAAGATTGTCTTTTGTGTTTATTCTAATACTTTTCTTGTATCGTGAAATCATATCTTCGACTGCTGAATCATTTACTATTGGAATCGGCATCTTTCCTCGCGGTCCTAATACTGGACCAAACCTTTTACCGATCTGGGACATAAATCGCGGATCAGCAAGGAAAAAATCATATCTTGATGCCATTTTTTTTGCATCTCGTTTATTTTTGCCGATCTCATCTATATCTTCATCGGAAAAGACATCTGCGCCTGCCTTTTTTGCCCTATCAGCAACATCGCCTTTTGCAAAAACGGCAATCTTTCGATCTACACCCAGTCCTTCCGGCAGCATAATCTCTTCTTTGATACGATTATTCGGATTTTTCATATCCATATTCTTCAAATTTATTGCAACATCTACACTCTCTACAAAATTTCTCTTAGGTGATCCTTCTAATACATCTTTAATCTTTTTTTCTGGATCTACTACATTCATCTCCTTTACACCTGTCCTACTCTTTTTCCTAAAATATGAGATACAAGGTAATAAATATTGGTATATTAATTTAACTATATTAAATCTATTGGTCGAGTAGAGACCGATCGTATCATTTATCTCGACCTAATTCTTTGAATCCATACTTCTTACCTATTACAAGAGTATATATGACCAATTAAGACAAATTCAGCATTTATCTATGATCTTCAAAGATATTTGATCCTCTAAATCAATACCAAAAAATTCGGCTGCATTTCCTTTATTCATAGCCAGCTCCACGCTACCATGGCTTCCTTTGATAACCAGCAAATCCCCTTCTCTCACATCGGAATAAGTATTATGAACGCACACCTTTCTATCTTTAATCTCGGTCATCTTAATATCGGATATAAGATCATTCGGTATGCTCGTTATGATATCTCCAAAATCGTCTATATATAAAACTTCTCCTTTTATCTCTTTATCAGCTATCCTCTCAAAATATATATTAAGCCGTTCAAAATCGATACAAATCTCACCTATATCTTGAATAGGTACTCCGTTAGAGATATGAGCAGCGATCGGTGCGAATATATCTCTACCGTGAAAACTTTTCGAAATATCTTTTAAAAAATATTTTTTATTCGAGACTTTATAAATCGTATAGCTATTCATCTCATCGATTGCGAGGCTTAATACCCCGTTATCCGGACCGATGAGTATTCGAGTCGAGTTCTCTATCGTTCCATCAACGATAAGAATATTTCTACTGGTTCCGACTCCTGGATCTACCACTACTACAAAGATAGTCCAATCCGGAAAATAATCGATACAGGATCTCAGTAAAAATGCCCCTTCTTTTATCCGACCCATCTTTACAGAATGAGTGATATCTACGATCTTTGCATCCGGGTTAATCTTTAAGATGACACCTTTCATTATGGCAGGATAAAAAGTGCCGAAATCTGTAAGTAAAGAGATTATCTTCTCCATAACGTTTATTTTATGTTTTGTTAATTTAAACATTATCAACGTAAAAATTTGGCAATAAAAATGCAGATAATCAAAAATTGTAAAATTTTGCTAAATGATGCAATCGAAGAAGGAATAATGATAGGAATAGAGGACGGAATCATAAAAAAGATTGGCAGAGACTTGAAAGGAGAACTATTGCTCGATGCTAAAAACGTGCTGGTCTTACCGGGAGGGATAGACGCCCATGTTCATTTTAGGGATCCCGGATTTACTTATAAAGAAGACTGGACCAGTGGATCGAGATCTGCACTGGCTGGCGGAGTAACATCTGTCATAGATCAGCCAAATACTGATCCCATGGTCACATCTCCAGAAATATTGCTAAACAAGATAGAGATTGCACAAAAAAGATCACTCGTAGATTTTGGAGTAAATGCCACGGTAACGAACGAGAATACCCATCTTATAAAAGACCTCGCAGAATATGCGACCGCTTTTGGTGAGATTTTTCTCGGTAAAGATGATGAAAAGGATGTAATATCTTATACCATGTTAAATACTGCTTTGATGATGATAAGAGATACCCATCTGCTTCCAACGGTACATGCAGAAGATGTTTCCTGTATAGCAGCAAATAAGACGGCATATCAAACAAAATTGCCACAATCTCATCTTTTTGCAAGGCCAAACCGATGTGAAGAGATTGCCGTGGCTGAAATAATAAAAATGGCAAGACAGATCGGCTGTAGAATACATATATGCCATATATCTACCAAAGAGGCAATAAATATGATTAAAACAGCGAGAGGATTGGTAACATGCGAGGTAACGCCTCATCACCTCATATTTTCATCAGACGATTATAATCGTTTAAAAACCAGAATCAAGGTCAATCCACCAATAAGAGATAAGATCGATAGAGACATCTTATGGGATATGGTTAGAACCGGTATGATTGATGTTATAGCCTCGGATCATGCCCCACATAGTATCGAAGAAAAGGATGCGGATATTTATGATGTCAAGTCCGGGGTTCCAGGTGTAGAGACTATGATTCCGCTCTTGCTTTATCTTGTTACCAAAGGTTATCTGAGTATAAATAGACTTGTAGAGATGACGTCTAATAATCCTGCAAAGATCTTTGGATTGAGGCGAAAAGGATTTTTGAAAGAAGGATACGATGCTGATCTAGTGCTTTATAATTTAAAAGATATAAAGAGGATTAAATCGGATAATCTTCATAGTAAATGTGGTTGGACTCCATATGATGAATTTACAGCCATATTTCCACAAACAACGATCATTAGAGGAGACATTGCATTCAGGGATGGGGAATTTTACGTTAAAGAGGGTCATGGAAACCCTATAGAAAGATGTTCGTCTTAAATACCATCTTAAATATATTATGATATTTAAAATTAACGATACATTAATATATTATTAATTTTATGACTATATATAATAAGTATCTAAATAAAAAATATCGGTCAAGATGATAGGCAGACGAGGAGAACTTATAGGACGGGTAATGAATATCCTGCTGGATGCAGGTTTCATGGTCTCCGAGAAATGTACAATTATTCCAAGGTGCTTTGATATAGTTGCCAAGAAGGATACAGTATCATTGATACTAAAAATATTGTTAAATATAGACAGTGTCAAAGAGGACAGCATACTTGAACTAAAAAAATTGGCTAGTAAAATATCCGCACATCCGCTACTAATCGGTGAAAAGGCTGGTAATCAAGATATGGAACATAACGTTGTATATTTCAGATGGGGTGTACCGGCCGTAAATATAGATACGTTTTACGATTGTATTATAAACAGTATCCTTCCGCTCGTATATGCAGAGAGAGGCGGATACTATATCCAGATAGATGAGAAAAAACTTGGTCTTGCCCGAAAGGAGAAGAACCTAAGCATTGGAAATTTGGCATCCATGTTGGGTGTATCTAGAAGAACGGTTAGTAAATATGAAGAAGGAATGAAGACGACGGTAGATATAGCCATTAAATTAGAAGAAGTTTTAAAGATGGAACTTATCAAAGAGATAAACATCTTTTCTGATGATATCATCGAATATAACCATGATGAGAACAAAGATCACATCCATGAAGAGAAGATCTCTCTGTTGGAACGAAAAATGATCAAACATCTGATAAATATGGGTCTGGATATCTCTCTGATCAATTATTCGCCATTCAACGTATTATCCAAGATAAAAGATGAGGTTATATTGACAGGAGTAACACATCTCGATAACATGGCATTAAAAAAAGCAAAACTTACCAGTAGCATCTCTTCTGTAATAGATCGTCCAGCAATGTTCATACTCGACAAAGAGCCTCCAACCAAGGCATTAGATAAGATCGATAACATACTCGTACTAAATAAAAAAGATATAAGATACATAAAAGATATAGAGGGGCTTATTGAACTGATATCCAGTAGAGAGGCATCTTGATAAGAGGAAGCGAGAAAATTGGGTAGCGTAAAGGATTTAAAAGTTATTAAAGAGCCAAAAAAGGATAAACTCGGAGTTGGAAGATTTTTTTTTACAGACAGATATTCTATCTTTGATTGGGGCGAGATGCCCGATCATATACCCGATAAAGGTAGATCGCTCTGTATCCTATCGGCATTTTTCTTTGAAAGATTGGAAGAAGAGGGTATAAAGACTCATTATAAAGGTCTGGTCTATAACGATAAGGTCTATAGGTTGGAAGAACTTGACCTGCCTACCGATGAGATGGATATAAAATTAGTGCGGGTAATAAAACCGAGGTTCGATCCTAACACGGGGTTATACAATTATTCCTCCTTTAATAGATTTGATGGTAATTATCTGATCCCATTTGAGTTTATATATAGAAACAAGATTGCACCAGAATCTTCTTTNNGGTTCAAAGAGGGTAGCATAGATCTTAACGAATATGGTCTCGATGAGATTAAGATCAATGAACATCTGGAACGACCGATACTGGACGTAAGCACAAAATTAGAAAAAGGTGACCGGTATTTAGGATGGCGAGAGGCCAGAGACCTAGTAAGATTAGATATTGAAAAGATAAAAGATTTGGTTTTATCTGTTGTTAAAGTTATAGATAGAGAAGTATCCGCTATCGGTATAGATAATGTAGATGGTAAATTAGAACTTGCATATACACCAGAAAAAGATTTAATGGTTGTAGATACCGTTGGAACATTGGATGAATGCAGGTTTGTCTATAACGATATGAACTTGAGCAAAGAGGCCATACGAAGGTATTACATAGAGACAGACTGGAAAAAAGATCTCGATAGAGCAAAAAAAGAGGCGAGAGAGAAGAATATTGATGATTGGAAGAGTCTTTGTCGGTTAAGACCAGAGAGATTAGATCCGATCTTTAAAGATATTATAAGCGATATGTATAAATCTGCTACCAACATGATCATAAAGAGAAAGATATTTGATGCACAAGATTTAGACGACGTAATGAGGCGTTATAACGATTATCTGGATGAAAAGTAAGAATTATAATCTTACATTTTATTTTTTCCCTCGTTATTACAAAAATATTAAATAAAGGATATTTGTATCTTTTCAAAGATTTTGCCAGAGATTGGCAGGAGTTTTGACCGAGATGGATGATAAAAAGAATGAAGACATGATAAGTTTCGATGAGTTTAAAAGATTGGATCTTAAGGTTGGCAAGGTTTTATCCGCTGAAAAGGTCGAGAAGGCAGATAAGTTGCTGCGGTTGGAAGTAGATTTAGGGGCAGAAATAAGACAGATAGTTGCCGGTTTAGCAGAATATTACGATCCTGATTCGTTGATCGGCAAAGAGGTAATTGTATTAACTAACCTGGAACCAAGAACGATTAGAGGGATAGAGAGCCGAGGAATGGTCCTCGCAGCGGATACCGATGAAAGACCGGTCTTAATCTGTCCAGAAGATTCTGTTCAAATAGGATGTAGAATAAGATAGGATAACAACCGGTACGATCGATTGAGAGACCAAAACAATACATTATCCTCTTTATTTATCACGAATATTATAATAAGAATATTAAAAAAAGCCTTTGTCCTTCTGTTTAAATAATCCGCGGGTCGCCCCGAAGTCTCCTATAGAAAAAGACGCCATCCTGTTTCCAATCTTTGTACAATCTTCTATTGATAACCTTTCCAAGACCCCGTAGAGAAACCCGCCTGCGAATACGTCCCCCGCACCGGTATCGTCTACTACTTTTATTTTCTCGGTAGGTACTCGTATCATTCCCTCATCCGAACTGACGATACATCCTCTTCTTCCTAATGTAACGACTACGATCCTTGCACCGAGTTTATTGAGCATCAATGCACCATCGGTGACCGACGACGATCCTGTCAACACTCTTAGCTCTATTTCATTTAAAAAAACAAATTTACAATTAGGTAATATTGTTTTGATCTTGGTTGTCAGTCCTTTTTTGGCATATATCATCCCTATTGATAGGCTAAAATCGATATCCAATGTGGATAAACATTTTTGGATCTTAAATTGTTTAGGCGTATCGAGAAATTCCATATGAATTATTTTAAAATCTTCAAACCGCTTATAGTCTATGTCTTTATCCGTTAGGTCTTTGTTTACGCCTATATAGGGGTATATCACTCTTCTTCTTTTTAATTCAGGCAAAAATATGAATGCTCTACCCGTAACACCGTCTTTAACCGATATCTGCTCGGTATCAATATTATTTATTTTATAAAAGTCTAACAGACATTCTCCAGCATAATCAGCCCCAACAGCACCAGATAATGCGACTTTTTTTCCTAATAATGAAAGAGTTATCACGGTATTAGGAACGGATCCGCCAGGAGATACAAAATATTTTTTTATTGATATTTCTTCTCCTAAACCTGCCAATTTTCTAACAAGGCAGACATAATCAATATTAATTGCTCCAACCCCGATCAAATCTTTTTTATCCTGCATAGATCACCGTCTCTTTGGCAGAGATTTAAGAATATTAAAACGAATCACGATACGGAACATCTAATCTAAGAAAATCTTCTGCTATGACCACGTTATTCAATCCGCGTATATCAGAATATAACGGCTCTTTATTAGCCGAATACCGTGGACTCGTATGAGTCAGAACAATCTTTTTTACACCAGCTTTTAATCCCAGTTCTATGCTTTCTTTAATGGTAGAATGTCTTGTCTGGTCTGCCCAATCCTTCAAAGAACCATCAAAAGTGCCATCCAATATGGCGACATCCGCATTTTTTACTGCGTTGAAAAGCTTCTCACATGGTCTAGTATCCCCAGAATAAACAATCTTTATACCACGTCTGGGCGGTCCTATCACCATCGTTGGCAGTATTATCCTACCGTCGACCTCAATCGCTTCTCCCGATACAAGTTTAGAATATAATGGCCCTGGTTTAAGTCCTAACGAGATTGCAGCATCGGTATTAAATCTCCCAGGCCTATCCTCCTCTTGAAATATGTATCCGAGGCTGGGCACATTATGATCCGTATCGAATGCAGTAATACTGTAACCGTCGCCTTCTATGCAATCGCCGTCCATCAATTCTTGGTAGATTATATTGAAGTTGAATCTACAGTAACCCATATTTTTTACTACTGCTAAAAATTTTTTAGTATGTTTTGGGCCGTATACGAAGAGATCTTCTTCTCTGCCATTGAAATTCATCGTCTGAAAGAGTCCTGGCAGTCCTATAAAATGGTCTGCATGAAAATGTGATATAAATATCTGGTTAAGTCCTCTATTTACACCGGTTTTAGCAATCATCATCTGTTTCTGTGTCCCTTCTCCACAATCGAAGAGTATTTTGCGTCCATCATATCTAACCATCACAGCAGCGGTATTTTTTTCAGTAGTAGGGACCGAACCACCAGTTCCTAAAAATATAATCTCCAACATAAATCTCAACTTTTAATTCGTTTTAATATTAAAATAGGTTAGGATACTTAAGATAATACGATGGATGACCTAAAAGATTGATTATTAAAAAAGGATGGGCCCGGCCGGATTTGAACCGGCGGCCTCACGGTTATCAGCCGTGCGCTCCAACCAAGCTAAGCTACGAGCCCGCGAAGATTAGACGGAGTAAGTATCGAGATAAGGTGGTAATAAATCTTGCCTTATTTTAAACATGAATAAAATAATGTAAATAATGTAAATATGATTATCTCAACAATATCAACGAATCGACTGCCGTGGCTCCTTTCTCCATTGCAAAGAGTGGGTTTATATCCATCTCTTTTAACTCATTCTCGAGATCTAAGCTCAGTTCGGATAGTTTCAAGATACAGTCTATCAAAGCATTAATATCAGAGACCACTCCTCCTCTCGCCCCTTCCAGAATAGGGTATGCTTTTATCTCTTTTATCATCTCTTCCGCATCGCGTCTGGTTAGCGGTGGTATCCTGAACGAGACATCTTTCAACACCTCGACGAACACTCCACCCAGGCCAAACATTACTACAGGACCAAACTGTGGATCCTGGGTCATACCGAGTATCACCTCGTTTCCTTTTTGCACCATCTCTTGAACTAAGACTCCATGTATCTTAGCATTCTTGACTTTGTCTTTTATCTTCATCAAATCATTATAAGCCTCTTCCAGCTCTTTTTGAGACTTTATATTTATTTTAACTCCGCCTAACTCTGTTTTATGGGTAATCTCGGGCGAAACAATCTTTAATACTACAGGATAGCCTATCTCTTTTGCAAATTTTATAGATTCGTCGAGATCTTTGGCAAGTTTTTCTTTGGTTATAGGGATACCGTAAGCCGAGAGAATTTTTTTGCTTTCGTATTCAGTAAGAACCCTCCGTCCATCCTTCTTTACATCTTCTATTATCTTTATTGCATCATTCTTAGACAAACTCAACACCATTCCCTTGTAAAGATACGCTGTTTTAGCACGTTGTTCAACTCGTACTCTCTTTCACTTTATCTTTATCCATATCTTCTTTTGTAGCAGTCTCCATATTGCCAGGCATCTCCGTCTCGATGGGCCATTTAACTATTATTATCTCTCCGATACTTAATACCCATCTAAAAGGTAATAAAAGTCCGCGTTTTGAAGGATCTCTAAACTCTTTCACGACATCTGCCAATGCGAGCTGTTTTATTATGCCATTATCCGTATCTACAACAGCATCATCTACTACTCCAATCTTTATACCTTTGTCTGTATAAACATCAAGCCCCATAAGATAAGTTATATCTTTTTGCATATTTATCTATTAGATAAGATACCTTGGTAGGATATATATTTTTCTCTGCATTCTTAGCAGATTATAATAAAAATAATAAAAACTGTACTAATAAATAATATACCAGTTATGCATTATACTAACCGAAGATCTACAATTCTTTTTGTTTTTTCCGTTTCACCAGATATCGTCTGTGGCTCAACAAGCTCAACGGTAGTCTTCAAATTTAACACCGTTTTTAGCTCATTCTCTGCTCTATTTTTTAGATTTAGCAGAGAAAAAGGTTCATCATTAAAAATATCCTTTGTTACTTCAACCTTTATAGTTAACTCGTCCATTACATCCCTGTCTATAATGATCTGGTAATTATCTCTTATTCCAGGAATTTTTAATAGTACATCTTCTATTTGAGATGGAAAGATGTTTGTTCCTCTAACAACAATCATATCGTCCGTTCTACCGAGTAGCCTCGATATCCTCGGATGTCTTCTTCCGCAAGAACATTCTTCATTTGTTAAAATGGTTATATCTCTCGTTCTATATCTAAGAATAGGCATTGCCTCCTTACATAAAGTTGTTAAAACTAATTCTCCTTTCTTGCCATCTTCCAGTCGTTCTCCGCTTATCGGATCTATGACTTCGGCTAAAAAATAGTCCGACCATAGATGGAGGCCATCTTTATACTCACATTCGACCGCTACACCCGGACCTGACATCTCTGATAAACCATAGTTATCGTACGCATCTATCCCAAAAATAGTTTCTAACCGCTCTCTCGTAGTATTAGACCAAGGTTCTGCCCCAAAAATGCCTTTTTTTAAGTATAAATCTCGTATCGGATCTATATTCATCTCAGAACAGAGATCAGCTATATGGAACATATAAGAAGGGATCGCATGAACTGCCGTAACTTTAAAATCTTTGAGCATCTTTATCTGTCGTTTGGTGTTTCCCGAACCGGCTGGGACGACCGTTGCGTTAAGTAATTCAGCACCGTAATGATACCCAAGCCCGCCGGTGAACATATGGTATCCGATCATATTTTGAAATACATCGTTCTTAGTCACACCGATAACAGATAGGCATCGCGCGGTTAATTTTGCCCAATTTTCCAGATCTCTCCTCGTATAAGCCAAGACGATAGGATTGCCTGTTGTTCCAGACGATGTATGCAATCGTATAACATCTTTCATAGGGACTGCTAACATACCAAACGGGTAGTTATTACGTAGGTCGTCTTTCGTGGTAAACGGTAGTTTTGCGAGATCGTCTATATTCCGGATATCGTCCGGTCTAAGCCCAGCCTCTTTAAACTTTTTTTTGTAGAGGCCAACATTGCTGTACGCATAATTTATAATCTTTTTAAGTCTTTTTTCCTGCAATGATACAAGTTTATCCGCCGGGATTCTCTCAATCTGCTCATACATAGTTATACAACCTTTATGACTTTATAAAAATAAATTAGTGATATTCTTCATGATCAGGCTACTTAAACAAAAAGATCATTTCCCGAAATAAAAGTAAGATAAAAGATGATATATATAATTATCCATGATACGAAGATATTTTAACAAGATACGTTGTTTAATATGACAAATCCCAAAATAAATACATAATACTTTCTTATATGAATAATTCCTATTAGTCTTCCATTGTT
>DUJX01000115.1 GCA_013329575.1 Halobacteria archaeon
CTCCAGCCGGTCATGGCATACGCCTTTGAAAAACCATTTAAAAGGATTATTCTATCTTTCATTCCGTTTAAAGACGAAAAAGACACGTGTTTACCATCATATGTCAAATCTTCATAAATCTCATCGGTTATGAGTATCAAATCGTGATCTACAACGACATCTGCGATCTCTTCCATCTGTTTTCTATCAAGTATAGCTCCCGTAGGATTGTTAGGATAATTTAAGACGATAGCCTTTGTTTTATCGGTGATCTTCTCTTCTATCTCTTCGTACGTTGGGATAAAATTATTCCCGATCGATGTCGGTAAAGCGACTGCTACTCCACCAGCAAGAACTACGCATGGGCTATACGATACATAAGATGGCTCTACAACGATGATCTCATCTCCTGGATCTGTAATAGTCCTTATTGCAAGATCATATGCCTCGCTCACTCCAGAAGTTATCACGATCTCATCTTCATAGTCATATAAGACCCCATGCCTATCGTGCAAATACTCTGAAATGGCTTTTCTCAGCTCTAGCAAGCCATAATTGGACGTATACGACGTGTATCCTTTTTCTATTGCATATATCGCCGATTCTCTTATCTCCCATGGCGTGANNAGATCAAAAAATTTTCTTATGCCTGACGAAGGTATCGTACTGACTTTTTTAGATATCATAATGATATAGCCAACCTATGATTTTTTTCGGTCTCGAATAATATCTCACCATATTCTTTATACTTCTTTAGGATAAAATGAGTCGTGGTATGGTATACTCTATCCAACGTAGCCAATTTATCGGATACAAAGAATGCAACATCTTTAATCGTGTCTCCTTCTACCAAGACAGATAGATCGTGTGCACCTGAGACCAGATAGACCTCTTTAACCTGTGGAAAGTTGGATATTCTTTTAGCAGTGAGGTCGTATCCTTCTCCTCTCACAGGATTCAGCTGTAAATCCACCATCGCATAGACTTTTTCCTCTCCAACCTTTTCTAAATCGATAACCGTTTTGAATCGCTTGATTACACCAGTATCTACGTATTCTTTGACCTTTTCTTCGACTTCTTCCTCGGTTAGACCGGTTATCTCGGCTAACTCTTTGTATGAGATTCTTGCATCCTCTTCCAAAATTTTAAGTATCTCGTCCATTATTATGACACCTGTCTCTGTATTTGTTAATATTTAAAATTTCCTACCTTTAACCCTGTTTATATCAAATTTTGCACTATCTGCTATATGCATAACAGCAAAAGTTCCTGCTTGTATTGGATCTGTAACGACCAGATCGCAGACTTTTGGAACACTGCCTGCCATATTTAATGAGATGACAGGTATATCTTCTCTTTTAAGCTGCTCCACCTCTTTAGTGATCCTTCCTCCCATTAAACTACCAGCAAGAACTAGAATGGAAGAACGGTGTGTTCTAGATACGGCATTTACGGCATCTGCTATTGTATCTTCCCCTACCAATGGAATAGTATCGACGCTTATCCGATCTCCACGGATGTTATGTCTATCTGCCTCGTTTATAGCACCCATTGCTACCTGCGCAACTTGAGCACCACCGCCGATTATGATTACTCTTTTCCCCCAAATCTCTTCAAATGTATGATAAAGACCGACGTAGTTTACAGTCTGGATATTTTTTAGAGAAGATACGAGATTATCTTTCTCTTCAAAGTCTCCCTCTATCTCAAAATGTATCGATGCTTTACCATTGTTTGGCCCTCTATCTATGACATACTGCTGGGTATATGTAATATTAAATCCAAAATCTGCTATCAAAGATGAGACGTCTCTTAGAACACCTGGAACATTATCACATATCAAGAGAATAGCAAACTTATCCATAACGAGATCTCTATCCTTTTAAATACTTTATATCATATTATATTTGTTCTTATTTGTTGTAATCTTATATATAAAATTACCTTTAATCAAGAGTAGAGATATGATACATTTATTAAATCTGAAAAATTCAAAAAAAGATAGTCGATTAGAGCACTATCTATCCGCGTCTTNNATCTGAAAAATTCAAAAAAAAGATGACCGATTAGCACTATCTATCCGCGTCCTTCTTAAAATTATTGATTATATCTTCGATCATCGTTAAAAACTCCGGAAATATTTTGAAGGTTAGATAAGCCAATATTGCCACGATTAAAAACGAATAAATCTTTGCTATAACGTTATGTGCCCAGAAAAAGCTCTCGTGTACCGTGCCTATTATTCCAAATTGAAACAATTGATTACCGTATGCATAAATAGCAAAAGCATTTCTAAATAGGTTTGCTATATATATGACCGGAGCAAATATAAGAAGTACGATAATTTTTTTTCTTAACGGCGCGTTTAGACATAATATAAGACCTGCAAAAAATGCTATACTCTCTATTGCCGTACAGCCTATAACGATAGAGACAGGGAAGCCGTTTAACATAATAGTCGTATCTGCAACGATCTTTCCTGCTGTGTTAAAGACCGAGGATAATATAAAAAGAGTATGATTAGCGACGATACGCATTAAGAAATCTCTTAATATTGGGATCTCATAAAAAGGAAAGATTATCATTATGCTTATCGTTGCCCATAACGTTATATTCTCCCAAGGATACTTTTTATCGTTTGTAATTATTTTAACTGCGACAATAAGACCAAAAACCGCTGCCATTAGTGTCAATAACATATTTACATAATCATCCGTATTCAGATAGTTTATGAAAGAAGATAACCAATATACCGAGAAACATATCCAGCCGATCGAAGATAGTCTATACCATTTATCAATACCGAGCCTTTCAGCAAATCTTTCAAATATAAGAACTATTAAAAAGATTGCCAAAGTAATCCACATAAAATTCATTAGCAACCCAATAGTTAAATAATATGCTTTAATAAAGTTTTTGAGTATTAAGTTCAAACGTATATATATGTCATCATTTAATCTACCTAAAGTGGCCGTCGATGGGATTGTTCTATATAACAAAAATATTGTCTTGATACAGAGAAAAAACCCACCGTTCAAAGGCAGATATGCACTTCCAGGTGGGTTTGTTGAATACGGAGAGACGACAGAGTCGGCATTAAAAAGAGAGGTAAAAGAAGAGACAGGATTGAATGCTGAGATAATAGGTCTTGTTGGAGTTTATTCAGATCCGAATAGAGACCCTCGTGGGCATGTAATATCTATCTGTTATTTGGCGTTAGGTGATGGAGATCTTAAGGCAGATACAGATGCAGAGTTGGTCAGCCTTTTTTCCATTGATAATATCCCAGAATTAGCATTCGACCATAACCAGATGATAAATGATGCAAAGGAGGAAATAAATGAAGTTTTGTCCAAAATGTAAGAGTATTATGCTGCCTGCTAAAAATAACAAGATGGTATGCAGAAATTGTGGATACGAGATAGATTCGGATAAGACAGATAATACGGATAACATAATTATAAAAGAGAAAAAAAGAGACGACAATATCACAATACTGGAAGAGCAGACTGAGGGTGTCCTTCCTGTAACCGAGGTCAAATGTCCAGAATGCGGTAACAACGAGGCGTATTGGTGGCTTAGACAGCTAAGAAGCGCCGATGAGAGCGAGGTAAGATTCTTTAGATGTACAAAATGTGGGAAGACTTGGAGAGAGTATAATTAAAATATGCAAAAAAAAATTTTTTAGATTGACAATTTTGATAACATTTGTAGATCGTGAGGATGTTTTATATAAATTAAAGTTTTAGAATTGTATAGTGATAAAGTATAAAGTCTCTTAATCATGCATAAAGAATAACGCCAAGTCTATATTGCAAATAATGGTCTTAATGGTCTTCGTCTGGCATTTAAAACGATATAAATTTGTGATTTGTGATCACACTGCTATCTAAAAATGATGTATCAAAATAGTTCGATTTTAAAACCAGAAGTTTTTTGTTTTATAGATCAAAGATTTTTTAATGAATTGAGAATTCTTAGGAGGTATTGAGAATGTTTAAGGCATTGATAAATGGAGAAATAATAAAGAACGCATTTATGGGTGTATCGATACTATCAAACGATGTTAAACTGAATTTTAATGAAAATGAGGTATCTATCAAGACGGTTGATGATGCAAATGTCTGTATGGTATCTTTAAATTTAAAAAAGGATGCTTTTGATTATTTTGATGCATCATCCTCATCGATAGGTCTAAACGTTAAAACCGCACACGAATTGTTGAAAGATGCAAAAAAAGATGAGCCTATAGAGATAGAACTTTTAGAGAAAGAGAGCAAGATAAAATTTTCGATGGGTAAACTTAGTTATTCTCTCGTGCTTTTAAATATCGACGCCATAAAGAAAGAACCTAAAACGCCAAAGATAGATCTTCCCGTTAAAGCGATAATCAGCGGAGAAGATTTTAAAAAGGCAATAAAAGCGGCAGAGAAAGTCAGCGATTATATAGTCTTCAATGCGGATACCGAAGGATTAAAGATGAGCAGTAAAGGAGAGATGCGTGACATGTCTTTGACCATACCAAAAGAAGATTTGAAAGAATATTCTATAAGGGATGATAAGAGTGTTAGATCGATGTTTTCTCTCGAATATGTATCAGAGATCGCTAAAGTGTTTGTAAATGCGGAAGAGATAGAATTACGGATCGGAAATGATTTTCCTATATTGATGAAATCTAATATTGCCCGAGACGAAGGTTTTATAGAGTATCTATTGGCGCCCAGAGTAGAAGAAGGTTATTAGGTTTATTAAAAACTTAAAAACAGACGCCTTAATCAAAGATTTTTTTAATTAACCAAGAATTTTTCTCTACGCCCACACTCTCATCTGTCCGACCTATAGGTCTCAATGGTATAATGCGTAAAATGAATAAATCAATATGTACAAGATGTCTATTTTAATATTGATCAGCTAAAAATCGGGTTGCCCCCTGTTGATTATTTATACAAAGACCGAGGTGTTAACCATTGAGTGATATAGATCTCTATAAAATTTATAAATATCCGTTTTTAGATGAGGCGAGAGAGTATATACGTGATAGCGGTATATCCTTCAACGATCTATTGGAAGACCCTATCTCAACGATAATCGAGTATGGAAGGAGAAGAGTATTGGATGCGTTAAATGGAAAGATACACAAATATGACAACCCATCGCTCGAGATAATCTCTTATCCTGTAACGAATATTATTCTCTCCTGTATCGGTGATGCTGGTTTAATCAAAAGATATGCCGTCTTTGAGTCGAAAAGAGTTTACGAAGAACTTAAAAAAGAGGACGATAGTTATATCCTAAAGATTGCGGCGCATTTCAATCTAACATCTAAAAAAGATGGAAAAAAATATATGATACATTTTACGGATTATTTAAGTAACAGCACGAGGATTAATGATCCAAAATGGAAACTTGTTAATAGAAAACTTTCTAATGGATGGATTTTTTTAGAAAAAGAAGATTTTGCTCGCCTCGTAACCGAAAAATATAGATGCGAGATAGAGGATACGTTGCCGTTGGATAATATAGATAAAGAAGACTGTAAAAAGATTATAAGCAGTGTTAGAGATATAATATCCGAGTTAGATGATAAAAGAATAAAAGATAACCGAGCAGGTATAGACAAGATAGATACAGATTGTTTTCCATCATGTATAAGGGATATTATCGTTAAGACAGAGAACGGAATCAATTTATCCCATCATGAAAGGTTTACTTTAACCACGTTTCTTCACGAGATCGGTGTGAAAAAGGACAATATAATACAATTGTTCAGAAATATGCCCGATTTCGATCTTAAAATGACTGAATATCAAGTAGATAATATCTTAGGGGAAGGTAGCGGTACATCTTATAGATGCCCATCATGTTCAACAATGAGGACATACGGGATCTGTACAAAATCTGTAAAGGAGATACACAGAGACTGTGGCAACGTGTTTAATCCGGTAAAAAGATATAAGACACAGATTAATAAAAAATATGATAAAACCAAAAAATGAACACAAAGATGCAAAAATCTAATTTTTAATGACCGATTTTTTTGGTTTGGATGCGATGATGATGTCTATGAAGATTATGGATAGCGATGAACATATATGGGAAGTAGGAAAGGCGCGGATGATAGTACGCAATGGAAAGGTTGTATCTGTCTCAGATCCATTAATTAAATCATGTCCCATTCATTATGCAATTATTGGAGAAGAACGGATGAGTAGCGAGAGCATAAGACGAGCAATGGAACTAAAAATAAAGAACTATGGATTATGCACTCCCGACCGTCTTATTGAGAATAATTGCATAGCTATGGGATACGGTGCATC
>DUJX01000088.1 GCA_013329575.1 Halobacteria archaeon
TATAGATAACTCGTTGATTCTCGGTATTTTTCTCCTTTTCGGGTTAAAATTCGTCTTTTTTATCGCTTCAAGCCCCTGTTCTCTCATCAGCTCGGTAACCTTTTTTGCAATAGCCGGTGCAGACGCAAGTCCTGGAGATCTTATGCCTATTACATTTATAAAGCCGGTAATTTGTCTATACGATTCGATCACAAAATCAGCATTCGGAAGTTCGGCTCTAAGCCCGGCATAATTTTTTATACACCTATTCTTTTTGGGAATGGCCGGAACAATCTCTTTTGCCTTATTATAAACCTCTTCAATACCTACCGTAGTGGTACTCTTATCCTCTCTTTTATCAAGTGGAAGATCTTGCGAATTCGGTCCGATTATCAGGTTTCCATCTGCCGAAGGAAATATCAAGACTCCTTTACTCGTCGAGGTTGGTATCGGAAAGATGATGCTATTGACGGGAGAACCGAGTTCCTGCTCAAAAATCCAGTATTCCCCTTTTCTCGGATGTATATCAAGATCTGTTCCTACATTAGATCTATACACACCGGCAAGATGTGATATCTTATCTCCATAGAGCCCTGCTGCGTTTATAACCCAATCGGCAATGTATTTATTCCTCTTCGTGATTATCTCAAATCCTTTTTTTCCAATCTCGATCTCGGTTACCTCCTCGTCCAGACAGATATCAACCCCGTTATCTTTTGCATTCTCTGCAAGGGCGATCGCAGCCTCGTAAGGAGAGATTACTCCCTCTGTTGGAGCATAGAGTGCCCCTTCTATCTCTGGTATGTTCGGCTCTTTTTTCCTCGCATCATCTTTATCAAGAACTCTTAATCCGGTAACTCCGTTCTTAATTCCTCTTTCATATAATTCTTCCAAAACGTCAACTTCTTCCGATTTTAACGCGACCAGCATCGATCCTATCCATTTGACAGGTATCTCTAGATCATCGGTAAGATCATGCCAGAGTCTATTGCCTTTACAACAAAGGTCTGCCCTGACCGGATAAAGCCTCGGGTCGTCATCGTATCCTGCATGGATGATCCCAGAATTTGCCTTGGTAGTTCCTTGAGAGACGTCCCATTCTTTATCGAGAATTTTTATATCCAGATTGGAATACTTTGATAGTTCTCTCGCTATTGCGGTCCCGGTGATCCCCGCACCTATTATTATCACTCTATCTTTATCCATTTTTATTCTATCCATTTTAAAGCACGTTTAACGGCACGTGTCCAGTCTCTGTATCCGGTCTCTCTTCGATCTTCAGGCCATTTCGGCTCAAAAGTTTTATCGATGGCCCATATCTTCTTTATCTCTTCAAGTCCGCTCCAAAAACCGGATGCCAAACCTGCACAGTATGCCGAGCCGAGTGCGGTCGCCTCCATAATCGATGGTCTCACACAAGGGATACCTAATATATCCGATTGCAATTGCATCAGAAAATTGTTCTTACTGGCACCACCATCGACTTTAAGGGTTTTTAACCGGATACCGTAATCTCTTCTCATTGCCTCTATAACATCCTTCGTCTGATAACAGATAGATTCGAGGGTGGCCCTCACTATATGTTCCCTCTTTGTGTTTTGTGTCAAACCAATAATTGTACCTCTCGCATCCATATCCCAATACGGCGTAAACAATCCTACAAATGCAGGGACGAAATATACCCCGCCAGAATCTTCTACAGATCTTGCAATGGTCTCGGTCTCTGCAGCGTTCCTAATCAAGCCCAGATTGTTCTTAAGCCATTGAATCGCTGCCCCGGTTATCGCAATAGAACCTTCCAAGGCATAGATTGCTTTTTTCTCATCTAATCCGTAAGCAACTGTTGAGATCAAACCATTTTTTGACTTAACCGGAGTAGAACCGGTATTTTGCAATAAAAAACTACCCGTGCCATACGTGTTTTTTGCCTCTCCAACCTCAAAACAGGTTTGGCCGAATAAAGCTGCTTGTTGATCTCCGATATCTCCACATATTGGAATCTCTAAACCGAAAGGGCCGTCTTTGCTGGTGTAACCATAAAAATTCTTGGCGCTCGAAGGTCTTATCTCGGGCAGCATTTCGATAGGAATCCCAAACTCGTCGAGAAGTTCTTCATCCCACTCGAGCTTTTTTATATCCATCAGCATAGTTCTTGATGCATTCGTAAAATCAGTGATATGAACTCCGCCTTCTGGGCCACCGGTAAGGTTCCATATTAACCAGCTATCTATGTTTCCAAAAAAGGCCTCTCCTTTTCGAGCTTTTTCGTTAATCTTTGGTATATTATCAAGCAGCCATTTTATCTTTGGTCCAGAGAAATACGTATTGATCTTAAGACCGGTTTTTTTGCTGACTAGCTCTTCCATTCCTCTTGCTGATAGATCTTCACAAAGGCATCTGGTTCTGGTACACTGCCAGACAATCGCGTTACATAACGGTCTTCCATCTCTCGGATCCCAGATGACTACGGTCTCCCTCTGATTTGTTATCCCGATACTATCTATCTCTTTTGGATCAATCCGGTCTTTGTTCATTACTTTTCGTATAGCATCCTTTGTCTTATTCCAGATTTCCAAAGCATCATGTTCAACATATCCAGGAGATGGATAAATCTGTTTATGCCATTCGTACGCAGATTTTACCGGATATCCTCTTTTATCAAACAATATAAACTTTGTACTGGTCGTTCCTTGATCTATTGCAGCGACATATTTTTCCATTATGTTCTCTTTTAATTCTAAACTCTCAAATATAAATTTATCATTGGAATGCATAGCACCCGTTATCAATGTCTGATACCAGGAATCCGATCTGGATTTTATTTACAGAAACTTTAAGATACCTTAATATGTAGATAAAAAAAATTAAAATCACTAAAAATGAGAAGGATGAGACAGATTGCAATTTATGGAAAAGGAGGAATAGGCAAGAGTACTATATCTTCAAATTTATCGATGGCGTTACACGAGAGAGGATTGAACGTAATGCAGATAGGTTGCGATCCAAAACGTGATTCTACCCGTGTTTTGACGAATGGTAAATTTATCACCTCTGTACTCGATACTTATAGAGCGTTCCATGACAAAGGAAGAAAAGATTCCGATATATCCCTCGAAGATATCGTGTTTAGATCAGACGATGGCATATATTGTGTAGAAGCCGGAGGGCCAAAACCAGGTGTTGGTTGTGCAGGTAGAGGTGTTTTAACGGCTCTTCAAAAATTGAAAGACTTAGACGCATTCGGTACGTACAACATAGATTTTGCAATATATGACGTCTTGGGAGACGTGGTATGCGGCGGTTTTGCAATGCCGATGCGTGAGGGATTTTCAAAAGAGATTTATATAGTTATTTCAGGCGAGTTTATGGCACTGTACGCTGCAAACAATATCTGTGAGGCGATTAAGACGTTTGCAAGTAGGAGCAAGATCGGTCTCGGCGGTGTTATCTGTAATTCTCGTAATGTGGACGGAGAAAGAGAGATCGCAGAAGAGTTTTCCAGAAGGATAGGATCAAAACTTATCTATTTTGTACCGAGAGATAATATCGTTCAAGAAGCAGAGATAAACAAAAAGACGGTGATCGCATACGATCCTAAATCAAACCAGGCGGATGTGTACAGGGACATGGCAAGACGTATATTGGCTAATGATCGATTAGATATACCCAAACCCATTGACATAGAAGAATTGGAAGATCTCGTCCAATCGTATTCATAAACGATGTGTTTTAGATGAAAAAGCCTTATCTGTTTGTGATTTCTGAGATGACGATTGATGGTAAACTTACTATTAGAGAAGGGATCTCAAGCAAGATTATTATGAAGTATATGTCGGAAGAATCAAATATCTTCCTGCATAAAGAGAGAGCATCATCGGATGCTATAATGGTAGGATGCAATACCATCAAGATAGACAATTCTAACCTTACGGTCAGATATGCCAAAGGGAGATCACCGATAAGGATAATTCCCTGCTCATTCGCGGATATTCCATTAAACTCAAATGTTTTAGACAAAAATGCTCCTACCATCATTGTAACATCTAAAAAAGCACCTACTGAGAATATAGATGCGATACGCAGAAAAGGGGTGGATATTATGGTCTGTGGTGAAGATAAGGTAGATTTAAAACTGTTAATGGAGAATCTGTACGATATCGGAATAAAAAAGTTGATGGTAGAAGGCGGACCGACCATTCTATGGAATATCCTAAAAGACCGACTTGTAGACGAGATAAAGATAATACATCTACCAATAATAGTTGGCGGAAGAGATACGCCATCCTTGGTTGGAGGGGAAGGCATTAAAGAACTGGAAGATATTATCTTTGCTGAATTAAAAGAGACGAGAGTATTAGGCACGGATCTTCTGACAGAGTATAAGATAACATACAAAAAAAACCCACGGATTTTTTAATCTTGTATCTTACGAATCTAAATTATGCAGTGTGGCCGTAGCCTACATGAAAGAACCTAAGGTTCTCGTCTTCAAAAATCTACTCGCCAATCGTTTGTATAAATGTTAAACCTATTTTTAGACGCAAAACCAATTAAGGTAACGTTAAAATCATTGGCTAAGTATATCGCTGCATCTGTAGGAGCAGATAATCCTATAACAATTGGAAAACCGCCCATTATTATCTTATTTATGATAGATTCTGTCTGTCTACACGAGACGACGATAACGCTCGATGAAGAGGGCACACCATTTAAAAAAGAGAGTCCTATCGCTTTGTCTATGGCGGAATGCCTGCTTATATCTTCAACAGCCGCAAACGTTTTCTCATGATAAATCCCTACGACGTGAGTCCCACCTGTTTTTTTAAACGAAAAACTATTATCGTCGAGTTTTTTTACCAAATCTGAGACGAGATCTTTCGGTATAGATAATTGAGAGATTATCTTTTTAGGTTTAATTTTGCAGGTCTCGATATAATCGGTACGATCCAAACCATCTATCCTATCCAAAATATCCAATCCAACCGAGTCTAAAACCTTATCTCTTGTAGAGATATTAACGGTGTAAGTTCTTCCCTCTCTTAATACATCTACCTGTTTGATAAGTCTCGGGTCAAATCCATCGGTTATAAAAATACCGGTTGCCAGATAGTTAAAATGACTTGGAGATGATGAAAAACGACGGTAATCTTTGCCATTGATCTGTACAAGGACGTTAGCTTCTCGTATAACAAGATCGGTCTTTTTAATCTTTTTATTCTCGTCCCATCGGACAATCTCTACCGTATCAACAGATGGACCATTATCATCTCGTTGTATAGTCATATTAGGCATATAAATGCGTTTTTGTATACTTTTAAAAATATTTGAGAGATTTGATACAAAAAAAAAGTATAACAAAAATTATATCAGATGGCTAAATTTTAGGCTAAATATCTAAATCTATGATGCATCTCGTGGGTTTATAAATCTCTTTCAGTAGTTTTAGCCCATGACTAATTTAAAAAAACTCGTTGGAAGTGACTACTTTTTTTACATCAGGGACTCTCTGTTTTATTGTAGCTTCAACAAAATTTTTTAAAGTCATTTGGCTCATAGGACAGCCACCACAGGCACCTAATAAGGCTACCTTGACAACACCATCCTCTAATCCTAAAAACTCTACTGATCCGCCCTCCATCGCCAAAGCTGGTTTTATTTCTTTATCAATTACCTCTTTTATTTTTTCCTCGGTATCCATAATGCAGTCCTTTCTTTAAAACCATATATATATTTTTCTAATATATTAAGTCTTATAAATAATCATTTAGATAATATTTATAAGAAGAGAGAGATCATTTAAAAATGATTTTAAGATGATCAAAGTAGGCATAAATGGGTATGGAACCATTGGGAAAAGAGTTGCAGACGCGGTATCGTGCCAGGATGATATGGAAGTTATCGGAGTAGTAAAAACCAAACCTGATTTTATATCGAAGATGGCGACTAAAAGATACAAGATTTATACTACAAAGACTGAAAATATTGCAGAATTCAAAAATAAGGGACTTAATGTAGAAGGCACCATAGAAGACCTGTTAGATGGCATAGACGTCGTTGTGGATGCTTCTCCGGAAGGAGTCGGTGCAAAAAACAAGGTTATGTATGAAAAACATAACGTTAAAGCGGTTTTTCAAGGAGGAGAAAAGCACGAATTGACCGGAATCTCTTTTAATGCTCAGTCCAATTATAGAGATGCGTTAAATAAAGATTATGTCCGGGTTGTCTCCTGCAACACGACAGGATTATGTAGAACGCTTAAAACGATAGACGATGTTGCCGGGATCAAAAAGGTAAATGCAACGATAATAAGACGGGCAACAGATCCAGGAGATCCAAAAAAAGGTCCTATCAATGCAATAGAGCCTGTTTTAAAGATACCGTCTCACCATGGAATTGATGTTAAAACAGTCCTTTACGATCTGGATATATCTACGATGGCGGTTAAGGTTCCGACCACGCTTATGCATCTTCATGCTATAACGGTAGACATGATCGATAAAAAAACCGATCTCGATGATATCGTTAGAGCATTAGATAAGGCTCGACGTATAATTTTAATAAACGGATCGGATGGATTGACATCTACCGCAGAAATAATGGAATACGCAAGAGACTTAGGCAGAAGAAGAGGAGATCTTTTCGAGATTGCTGTATGGAAGGATGGAATGAATATACGGGATGGTGTTTTATATTATTATCAGGCAATACACCAGGAGAGCGATGTTGTTCCGGAGAACATAGATGCGATAAGAGCGATTATGGGCATGGAGGATGCGGAGAAGTCGATGGATTTGACCGATAAGAGCCTTGGTATTATGAAATAAACAGAATGGTTTAGGTATTGTTTTTATTTTAAAGATATATCGAGATGAGTATTTATGATTTATTTAGGGAGCGATCATGCCGGTTTTGATCTAAAAGAGAAGATTAAAGAGTTTCTACAAAGAGAAAATTACGAGTTTGAAGATATGGGCGCTTACACATACGATGAAGGCGACGATTATCCCAATTATGCACTAAAAGTATGCAAAAAAGTATTGAACGGGGATAAAGAAAAAGGCATATTATTCTGTGGGACTGGTCAAGGAATGGATATTGCGGCCAATAAAGTACCCGGTATCTTAGCAGCCGTTTGTTGGAACGAAGAGACGGCAAAAAATGCGAATAAGCTAAACGTTGATATTATCACGATGGGTGGTAGGGTAACCCGACCAGAGGTGGCCGAAAAGATCATAAAGATATGGTTAAATCCGATAGAGAGGGATGAACGGCATATAAGACGAATCAAAAAGGTTAAAGAGATAGAAAGACAATTTTTTAGACATCCTTTATTTGAAGACGACCAGATTTAGAAGAATTAAAAACGAATATATCCCGATTATCTCTCATCACATTTATAATTCGATGATTCGTTCATAACTCAAGAAACAGATAGGCGAGCAACGCGTCCAGTTGTATCTTCTCGTTTGCTCCCTCTGTTATCCTAAAATCTATCTCTCCTATTCGGTCGATTATATTGAGCTGTTTATTTATTGGTATATCCAGATTAAGAGTAGCTTTATGTATACCTTTAATTATCTCTTCCGCCGATATTCCTTCATTTAATATCCGATGAAGATACTCTCTCGCCCGATCAAAAGATCCGTTCAAAACGAGATCAAATATATTTTTAATATTGTCCGGTTTTATACTACCTTCGGTTGCATAAATCATATCTGAATCAACCGCTTCTTTTAACGATGCGGCACTTTGGAGCACATTGATGGCTTTTCTCATATCTCCTTCCGATATCTCAAATATAGCATCGATCGCATCGTCTTTGACATCTATCTTCTCTTCATCGATTATTCTTTTAATCGCATCATTTATTGCCTCTCGAGACAATGGTTTAAACCTGTACACGACACATCTACTCTGAATCGGTTCGATGATCTTTGAAGGATAGTTGCAACTTATTATAAACCTGCAATTTTTGTGAAAAATCTCCATAGTCCGTCTAAGTGCCGATTGAGCATCGTTGGTCAATGCGTCCGCCTCGTCGAGAAATATTATTTTAAAACCAAACGGGCCGATCGGCGATACTTTTGCAAAATTTTTTATCTTGTCTCTTACGACGTCTATTCCTCTGTCGTCGCTCGCGTTTAACTCTGTGAAATTGTACATCCAGTCTTCTCCGTACAATTCTCGTGCCAAAGCAATTGCCGATGCTGTTTTACCAACACCCGGTGGTCCTGCAAACAAAAGATGAGGCATCTCTCTCGAGTTTACATAGGCTTTTAATCTTTTTATGACTAAGTCTTGGCCTATTATTTCATCCAACCGTTTTGGTCTGTATTTCTCTATCCAGATCTCTTCTTTAATCGTTACTCACCTTGAAATATTAAAGTATTAAGTATATTATATAATCTTCGTAACTTTTTTAAGGAAAGATTAATATAACACATTTTAAAAGATGTAGAGTTGATATAGAAATGATAAAGATTAAAAATATTGAGTTTTGTACTTCTTGTAATACAAGGCTTGTGGAAAAAGGGTTCGTGCGTTTCCCTTGTCCACAATGTGGAGAGACTATCGCAAGATGCGTCAAATGTAGAGAACTGGCTGTAGTATATAAATGCCCAAGTTGCGGATTCGAGGGACCATAAATGGGAAGAGTCGCTGTGACAATAAAGATAATGCCTAAAGATCCCGACGTAGATCTGGATAAACTAAAAGGAGATATAAAAAAAGTAGTACCTAAAGACGTGGATCTAAAAAAGTTCGATGTTAAACCGGTGGCGTTTGGATTAATGGCTCTGTATGCATTATTCATCATGGAAGACAAAGAGGGTGGTACAGAAGAAGTAGAGCGAGCCATATCTAAATTGGATGATGTAGAGAGCGTACAAGTGGAGAACGTAGGGCTGATATAAAACGATAAAAAATTAAACGTTTATATAAACGTTTATATAATTTTATTTAATAACACCAAAATTGTTCGTATTATATAATATTCGGATACTTTTACCATCCTTTATGGGCTCGTAGCTCAGCTGGAAGAGTGCCGCCTTCGCGAGGCGGAGGCCACGGGTTCAAATCCCGTCGAGTCCATCATTAAGCACCCGTCCTTCTGTATCTATCTCGCCTTTCTTTATCCGCGTAGATGAGATATAGATGCCATCGTCTGCCAGTACATGATCTACTCTTACGATCTTTACCTCTTTAAATCCTTTATCTCTTCTGATCTTATTGATCGTTTCCGCCACGGGATACGTCTCAGGAGAGACGACTAAATACTCAAAATCTTTCTCATAAGCTACCGGGCCGAAAGGGTCGTTTAATTCGACTATCCTTGCATTTATGCCATATGTTTTTTTGATGTATTGGGATAGATTCTCTTTTCTGACTGAGAAAGGCAAAACGAACCTTTCTCTATCTTTCTTGGCAAGATAATCCGAGGTAAGCCCTATACATACATCATCCAGACCAAATGCTGTCTCTATAAGTTTTTTATGTCCTTTATGTAGCGGGCTGAAAGTACCGCCGAGTGCTACTAACATTGTCAATACCTCTCTTTATTCTTTTTAACCTTTAATTCTTTTTATTATTTTTAACCACTTCGGTTATGAGAGATGCAAAAGAAGAGGATGCATAAACGAGATCGTTTATCTCTATAAACTCGTTAGAGACATGTGCACAATCTTTCTTACCCGGACCGAAGATTACAGTCGGAATATTTTTGTTTATAAAAAATCTTGCATCGGTGCACCCGTCCATGGTTGTGATATCTCTCTCATACCCAAAAACATCTTTCGTAGATTTTTTCAGCAGTCTGACTATCATCTCATCCGTTGAAACCTTCACGGGCAACATCTCTATAATATTTTTTATCTCTGCCTCAACTCCGTTAGCCTTTTCTCTGTTTACGATACGATTTAATTCATCTAAAACACTCTTGCTCGTCTCTTCAGGGATTGTTCTTCTATCAAGTTCAAACACGCACCGATCAGGAACTACGTTCACTCTCGTACCGCCGCTGATCTTACCGACGTTCATGGTCGGTTGTCCTAATAGATCGTCTTCGATGCTAAATTTGAAATCTTCTAAAGCGATGATCATACGAGCGGCATAATAAATAGCGTTTTTTCCTAACTGTGGCATGCTACCATGGGCAGATCTTCCTTTGACCGTTATCTCATATATATTTGAGCCTTTATGCCCGATGCATATACCGAGATCGGTAGGCTCCGCAATGACACACATCTCTCCGTTTAAACTACCTACAATCTTGCCGGTACCGTTCACACCGCCCGTCTCTTCTTCGACCGTTGCTGTGAATAAGATATCGCTGCCCATATCTATGCCAAGCCCGTGAAGAATTTTAATAGCAAACATCATCGATGCGAGACCGCCCTTCATGTCGCAAGAACCGCGCCCGTATATCTTTTCGTCGATTATTTGTGGATCGAACGGTGGATAGTCCCATGAAAAGTTTTCAGCCGGTACTACGTCCATATGGCCGTTCAATATCAATCTGGCATCTTTATTATCCTTTTTTTCCGATGCTAAGACGTTTTTATCGATGGATCTCACATAAAAGTTAATCTCTTTAAAAAAATCCTGTATATACTCGCTAATCTCGTCTTCTTTTCCACTGATGCTCTCAAATCTTATCAAATCTTTGGTAAGGGCGATCAACTCATCCTTTTTATCTATGATAGCCTGTTTTATCTTCTTAGTCTCCATTGAATCAATCCCTATAATGAGCTAAACCACCATAAATTCAAATTGTTTAAATATAATAATATATCTTTTGTCTTAACGGTTAAATAACGGTTAAATCTTCCTGTGATTTAAAATGAACAAATTTTATTATGCAAGCTGTGCTCAGCTCTCAATGTTATTAGAAGTCTCTGCAAACCCTAAACCTGGTAATATAGACAGAGATCACGATTTCAAAGATACCCGTTACGAACAGTTTCTGGCATCTGCTGCGGCGTCTTATCCTATATTTCTGGACGCATATAACGAGGATAGACGGATTGGCGAATTGATCAGAATAGGAATAGAAGAGAGTTCACAATGGCAGAAAGGTGGAAATACACATTTTGGTGCGTTTACTCTTCTTATACCGCTCGTTAAAGCGTCAAGACGGTTGGAACGTAGGTATAATCTCGCCGACGGGTCATTTTTTCTTGAAAGAATAGATGAGCTTATAGATGAGACGGTAAGTATAATAAAATGTACGGATTACATTGATTCAATAAATTTTTACAAAACGTTCTCTGCTGAGAATATAAAGGTAGAAGAGGCAGAAAAATTCAACGTGAACGACCAGAATTCTTTGAACTTCATCAAAGATGAAAAGATAGGACTGTATCAACTTATGATGCTCGCTCCATCATACAACCTGGTAGCGAGAGAATGGGTCGAGGGTTATCCAAGAACTGTATCGGTTGCAAAAAGTTTGATGGAGCAGTCAAGGTCGGAAAGTTTCGATCTGAATGGTGCTATCGTCTATCAATACGTCCGGCTTTTGTCAAAGGACATAGACGGGCTTGTGGTTGCAAAACACGGGTTAGAAGAAGCAAAGAATGTTAAAATAATAGCAGAAAATATAATAAAAGATTATTCGATCGATAAAGTAGAAAAATTTGATTCTTACCTGATTGAAAAAGAGATAAATCCTGGATCAACCGCCGATATAATTGCGTCGGCTTTATACGTCTTTCTGGCTTATGGCAGATATAGAATTTAAAATTTAAAGTTTAGAAACGAATTTAAAAAGTTAAAAAAAGGTTTTATTATATGGCAGACGTGACGGACGATCTTAGATCGGTTGGTATCGGAAGAGGGATTACAGAGACGATATCAACGACCGTATCTGTACCGTATGAAAAGAACGAGGTTAGTAGAAAGTTCAACGCTGCGCCTGTCGGTCTGGTGAATAAAGATACGGTCTATGTAGAGATATTCAAAG
>DUJX01000065.1 GCA_013329575.1 Halobacteria archaeon
TTTACTAGACAAATCTGCAACCCTAAAAAAAATCCTTTATTTCTAAAATAAAGTATTATTTAAGAGTATATATAGCTTTGGATATGGTTGGCTGGTCTATTTTTATGGGCAAAGTATATATACTAGATACTGAGACCAGCCAATATTCACAAAACAATATGTCCTCTCACATCGGGCATTTTTCCTATTATCACAACCTCCTTCCTACATAATTCGCACAAATCTATCACGTGAATCTTATCGTCTTCTCCCAACTTCATCTCTTTTATTTCCTTCAATATCTCGTTTTTATCATTCAGCGATACTACCCCGTTAAAAACACTATATTGAATCCTACGCAGACCATAATACGCGAGCCGTCTGGCAAGATGAGTCCGTATTGAGTCATCCTTGATATCATATACGATATACAAATGCCGTTCTTGCTTCATTTTATTATTACCTACCTGTATCTAAACCCGTCATATTTTTCGTCATTCTTTATTGCGTTTGCCAATATTTTCGCTTGTTCAAAGATTATATCCAAAAAGGATAATTTTTCGTCATGGAATATATAGACGACCTCAAATCGGCTGTATAACGCTTCTAAAAACCGCTTTCTTAACCCATCACTCATATAACACATATCTTCTCTTAGATCAAAATCGTTTTTTGCCACCTGTTTTTGCATTATCATGGTTATTACGACTCTATCAACTATCGGCTGCCTGAATTCTTCCATAAGATCAAAACTCAACACCGGTCGTCCACGATATGCCACATGCAATATACCTTCGAAAGGATTCAATCCTGCTCGCATCAATCCATATTCTACTCTCGATCTAAGCACAGTATATCCGTAGCTCAGCATGGAATTTACAGGATCACGTGGTGGATGCCTCTCCCTCTTCTCGAACCCTAACTCCTTTGGTATTATTCTTTTTAACGCATCAAAGTATCTTCTTGTAGCATTGCCTTCTATCCCCATCAGCCCTTCGTCGTCTGTTTCACTCGTTAAATCTTCTCTTCTATTGTCTAAATATCCTATTTCTTTACTGAAATCTATCGATATATTTTTTGCCAAACTTTGTAGGACTCTTATTTTATTATAAATAGCACAGTTTAATATTTCTTTTGCAATCTCAATCCTTCTATCTTTACTCATTGTTATCTGTCTTCGCCAAAGATCTGTAATCATGTTATAATCGTTTCTGATAACCCTTGCAAAGAAATTGGTTGGTTTATGCTCGATAAAGACCAGATCCGTTCCATTTTCCAACAACAACCTAACTACACCACTAGTTATAGACGACTCGCCTGCTATGATCACTTGTTCTACTTCATGTGGCGAAAAATAGATTTTTTCACCGTCTTTAGTCGTTATTGTTACCAAATCATTCTCTTTACGAATCGTATTGCCAAAACCAGATATTACTATGTTTCTTAGGTGCTGCTCAATCATAAAAGACCTCCTTTCTACAAAAATCAAATAGTTTTCTAATATTTCACAAATTAAAATAAAAAATAGATAATAAGTGCAGGATTAGGACTCTTTCATGACCACACTTCCAAACCCTTGTGAAACACCTTTGCCAATGCCAAGAAAATCCGGAATCTTAAAATTTACTCTAAACTCGCCCATAAAACCGATGTGTGTGACTCCTTTATACATAGCATTGACGTTTTCGAGATGCGAATGAACACACAACCGCCTATCAACCATAAAATTGAGCCCTTTGCACATAGATAGGATGTTTCCTACGAGAATACGATTCAAAAATATCTTTCTCTCCTTCCAATCTACAATCTTTTCAAAATTTTGATAATTATCTGGATTAAGTGCCAACCAAGGCGTTAAAAACTTGTAATGGTGGTTCTTCCTACAATCTCCGAACTCTGCATTCCTTTGGTTCATCTGTATATTTTCTATTCTGTATGTGTTATGTCCCAACAGAAGTTCCGTTATATTATCCGATATTTTTTTTAAAACATCACGTCCTTCTTCGATTCCCACGATAACTGGAGTCCCGCCAATTATTTTATATTGCACCTTAGGATACGAATAGATATACCCCGCTTCCTCCATATGATGATGTAGGATAGGATAATCCTTAAATTCGTTGCCTATATATCCTCTAAGCTTGCTAGCATCCTCTTTAACCGGTTCAGACGTTTTTAAAATCAAAATTAGCGTTTTTAAGATCATTTTGATATCATAGATCATAGACCACAATCATGGCTTAAAAATGGTTCATAATTTAGGGAAGCGTCCTTTTTCGACCAATTCATTTAAATTTGGTATTATACTGTTCGTATGATCCATAACCTCTTTAAATAATTCGTCTGCTGTTTTTTTATCTATCGGTTCCAACCCGTGAGCCAGAATAGAATTGTTTCTCTTATTAAGGAGATTCTTCAATCGGTTATTCTCCAGATATAAAGTATTTGCATCCTTCCAACCGAGATCATTCAGAAGTGCAAACTTCTGCCTTAATCCGACCTTGACCATACCATTGGCATCGGTGTATCTTTCATAATATTTTGTGTCTACACCTCTCTTCATTAGGTCATAAATCGTAAATTTCGTATCATTTGTGTCATATAACCCATAATCCAATAATTTTATCTGTGCAATGAGCTCGATCGTCCTATATAGCCTGGCGACAGCATCGTCGTACTTTCCTTCCTCGATTCTCCGATGAGCATTATTTATCATGTCTGCAAGTACATAATGTAATCGTTTAACCTCCACTGTATCGTTCAATAATCTCCCTAAAAATTCCTTATTTGCTGAAATCCGTTCATCTTTAATATGTTTCAATATAAGTAACGCTTGTTTATGGTTGAACTTATCCCATAGGTCATAGGCATCGATCAAATTTTCATATTTTTCTTTATCGGTTAGGATAGTAATCCGATTTAAGGTTTTCTTTGCCTCTTCAAACATGTAGAAATTGAATAAATTCTTCACATCGTCGAAAAGAAGTTTATCATAGGCAGAAAATAGATTTTGCTCTTCGATTTTCTCTGTTCTAGGTAACACAAGCCCATTATCACCTCTCCGTCCTGAAACTAATGTTAATTTTTTATGATACAGAACAGAAGATATTGCGGCGCTCATCGTCATCGTCTTCGTTCCGGACGTATAATCTATAATTATCTCGACGTTTTTCTTCTCATACTCTTCGATCTTTTCTCTTATCTTGTCAAAACATTCATTAAAGTCATCGATCTTATCAATCTTTATAAACTCATAATTGGTAAGTTCTTCGCTTCTTTCATCATAATATTGCTTTTTTAAACATTCTATAGTCTTTTTACTCTCTTCAGAGCCAAAAAATACGATATTATCAGGTTTGTAAAATAGTATGGCATGTAAAAGACCATGAGCCAAACTTTTCAGGCTTTCTTCATCTCTTCTCCCGGTTCCTACCGTCATGAATAATGCTACGACCATTTTAGCCATCCCATCGGTTGATTATCAGTTGTGATCTCGATAGATTTCGGATATGGCGGATCTATTTCTCTTGTTGCAGCATCGATAACCCTATTATATCTTCCAACTTTAAATTTGTTAACGATCTCTTGAGCCATTCTTACATCTTTTTCTTCTATCAGCTTGAAAAGAGTCTGGTATATCGTTCCTACGGAAAATCCTATTCGTATAAGCACTTTTTCTTCATTGCGTTCCTTTAACCCATTTAATATCTTAGGAAACTTACTTTCACTGGCTTTTTCGCATAATTTTATCTCTTCGGACAGACACCACGTATTAAACTCTTTTACGGCATTTTTTAGATGATTTATCATGTCTTCTTCTTTTAAATCTGAATCGCCTTCTAATCCCAAGATATCTAATTTTTCTTTTAGAAGAGGGTACTCGTTCTCATTTTTTATGGCCAACCTTATCTGAGGTGATAAGCTGATCCTTCCTTCCACATACCCTTCTACTGACTCCACAAAATTATCGTACCGTTTTGGCTCAAATTTATTGTATTTTAGAGAATACGTCTTCACGTTCTTTATGGATAGATTATAATTTCCATTTTTGGCAGGCATAAAATCGGAGATTTCTATAAATTTTAGAATATCATATTTTGCATCGTATTTTCCATCTTTTGTACTGAAAAATTCTTCCACAAACTTATTTCCTATATATTTCTTTGGTATATGGTGATTTAAATCGTTCCTTACTGAATGTATAAGTTCATCTGTATTATCTTTAACATGATACCAGAGAAGAGCACTTCTTATAGCACCTTTTAAACTTGATCCAGGAATATAAGGGATATTATTCGTTTTTATTTGTTCTCTTATATCTCTGTATATAACAAAAGGTGCATTAGCTTTGTATTTTACGATATTAGGGATATCTATGACATCATCTATGAATATTTGATTTTTGTCAAGAAATTTATCCAGACTTAATTCTGTGTCTCTTCCACCATAATAGGTTTTTGTTTTACCCGTTACAAATGCTTCAAATTTTTTTAAAATGCGTGATCCATACTTTTCTTTCAAAAAATTAAACAATTCTCTTATATTTATAACATATATAATTTCATCATCCTGAATTATATCCATCATCCCGATCTGGTTTCCTGTCCCAACGTTTATCGGTGTAATCGTATCCAATCTGCAGATCATATAATCATCCCTCTTTGTTCGTTCTAATCTTCACTTTTATAGGAAATGCGACCCCATATTCTACCGTTCGTTTAGGATTTGGTCTGACTTCGGAAATTTGGCCATAGACTCCTTGATCACTAATAGGAAATGTAGAGCCCTCTTTAAACATCAACAAGGTTTTTTTCATTACACCATCACCACACTTGCCCTGCACNNGGACAACTCATACCATACCCGACCTTTATCGAAAGAATTGAAATCGTTCTCGGGAGAATAACGGGAGAGTGTAGCGAGAGTATCCGCACCGTCGGGTTCATCGATAATTTTTATAGATTTTATACCATCTATAACCTCAAATTGTCCATCTCCACTCGATATGTCCCCACCGAAACCTCTATCTTCTATGAACTTCAATGCAGAAATGATTTTTGGTTTAAATTCATTGTCAAAAAACTTGATTAAGAAGAATTGCCCCGCATTACCAAAATATCTGCCTTTTGAGTAATAAAAGTTCTCAGAAGAGGACGAAAGCCTGTTTATCTGGTTATGTGGCAGATCTCCTACTGTCAAGTTAAAAGTCGGCTTAATATCTTTTGGAAAAAGCAATTTATCCTTAATCTTATATTTATCTTTGAATACCTCTATGATATCCGCTTCAGATATTTTACCGTTGATCCACTCGTTAAATATGCTTTCCTCTACATATTCAACCTTTTTGAATTTTTTTGCCGCATCTAAATCTTTATTCGTATCCTTATGAGGTTCTGTGATAAGTTTTGGAAAAAAATGATGTTTAGCCTCGTCTTTTATACCGTCTACAAATGGAAACGCAGAAGATATTATGAATGGAACGCTATCACTATGAAAGTTATCTAACATCGTGTTAAGTTCATCTTCACCGTAAATAGCATTGATTCCAACACAAATAGATCCAAATATTTTGTTAGATGGCAAATTTAGAGGAAATAGTGATTTCGGTCGAATATATACGATCTCCATAACAAGCCTCTAATCTCCTTTGCGATTTTGGCTCTTAAGCCAGTTTAGAATATCCTCTGGAGTTTTTAGATTTTCTGCCCTNNTCTACATCCCTCCAATCGCTACCTGACTGGTAATCCTCTTTGGTCTTCTTCTTGAACTCTAAATCTTTAAACTTTATCATTCCATAGCCTCTTGTGCCAGAAGCACCGATATAGTTGTCTTCCAAAAGGCACATCCCCTCGAATAACATCTTTAACCGGTCATAATCTTCTTTTTGATACACCGAATATATCATCTCAAAATTGAATTCTGATCCTGCCGGAACTCGTTCTATGAATCTTGGATTTGCCATGGATGTTATACGATTGATCGTATTCTCGCCCTTGATCTCTGTCCCATGTAAGATACCCTCATTATTATCCCATCTTTCTACCGTATCTTTTGTTGGTGACGCATCTCTAACGATCAGACGGGTTGGCCCTGATTCAACCTTTTCTTTTGCACCTCTGCCAAAAATGAGACATATAGGGCAATCCTTTCTGTCACATGAATGCACGCCACCATTTTCACACAACCCATACTCTAATTCCAAAAGCGACCTGATCTTCCCCTTTAAAGAAGAACCTGGTATTATAGGAACTTTTTTTAATCTATCTATAATAACAGGGGCATCCGTTCCCCCTATCTGCATCGACTCATCAATACCACCAATATGCAGACCGGTTTCACATAATATCTTTCCATTGATCAAGATATTTTTCTCAAATCTCAAATCCATTTGATCATCCCCAATGGTATTTATGATAGGCAACAATCGCTTCTAAAAATTGAACAAAACGTTTGTAATTTTCTTTTTTTTCGTTTTCATTGCCTTTATCTACTTGTTTCATACACGCATTCATCAAATTAAAAAAATCCTCCGGAATAAGATCTCTTGCCTTTGCATATGCCAAGTTCGGTCTGAGCATATAAAAATCCGCTTCTATTGCATTCCAACCTTTCTCATTTAACCTACGTTCATTCTCTTTTATCTCATCAAACAGGTTTCTTAGTTGGGTTGTTTTGAGATTCTTGAATGATTTTGATTTTGCAATCCTCTCGGCATATCCTTCTTCTTTTGCAATCTCTTCTACAACCAGATCTTTTAAACTTTGTGAACTTTCTATTTTTTTGATTATCTCGTTTATATCACTATCTGTTTCTTTATCTTTTTTTTTGCCTCTATCTCCGAAATCCTGCCTACTTTCCATATAATCTCTATCTTTTTTACCTTTATCATACATATAGATCATCTCTCTCTAAAACTAATCCAAGATACAGGAATTCGTATCCATGGCATACAAGGCTTAATATTCTTCTCAATCTCTTCTCTATCGTTTTTATTCTTTATATTTCTTGCTAACTGGTATTTTAAATATGGCATATATCTTTTACGTACCAATCGTGCCTTTATCTGATTTTCTATAGAAAGCTCGTCCAAATCTGGAAAAGTGGCCCTCCACATACTTAAAAGCGAGTATATGAAACCTTTGGATATGATTTTATGCTCTACCTTATCTTCCAGCATCTTTGAAAGAGAAAATAACGTTTTAAAATCTTTTTCATCAGATTTATATCCCAAATCCCATTTAATAACTTCGTTAAATAACGATATTCGATTTTTCTCTTCATAAAAACCTTTTGCTTTATCTAAATTATTATTAGTCAGTTCTATGGCTCTGGATATTGGATAGTGTGGATTAACCACGGTAATTCCTGCCGAAATGTTTATATCAGAATTATAACATGTAAATCTTTTGAACTCGTCCCTTATATCCTCTGCAAGTTCTATAATGGTATCATACGGACCAACAATCAACAGATCATCGCCGCCAGAATAAGTAATATACGGTTTATACACATATTTTTGAATCTTTAGACCAAATTCTTCCTCTATTGCCCTCTCATCATCTTTATCCAAATATGTCCAGAACCCGTCTCTGTCTTTCTTATTTAATTCGTAAAATATTTTCGAGCCGTCTTCATCTTTCAAATCTAGTCTTTTTATCCTGTATTGTCCGTTGTTGATCTTCTTGATCATCTCATCATCTGTCTTGTCTATAAAATAAAGACGATACCGCTCGCATATCTTGTTCAAAAATCCTAAAAAGAAGATTTCGAACATCGAACTCATAGTATGAATTCTTGAGATCGATCTTGTCTCCTTTTCTAGTCCTTGTGCAAATATTTTTCCAAGATTATCAACATCTGCTTTTAAAACACCTATTTTTTTTGCTCCCTCGCTCATCTGAGCGATATATTCGAACGATAATACCTTGCCATCCTCATCGATTGGAACGGTGTTACCAAGAAACTTAAAGCCAAAAGACGTATTTGGGTATGTTTTTATTAGGTCGGCATCGAGAAAATCCGTGTTGTTTAATTTATAAACGAAGACCTTATCATTTTTCAATCGGTTTAGTTCTTCGGCTAATTTTTTATGACTTTCATCTTTTCCAACTAGGCGGTATCCAATATTTATCCCGATATATTCAAAATTAAATTTAGATTTTAGACCAAATCCCTTTATCAGATATTCTGCCTTTGCAAGTTCTTGCCCAAGCTCCTCATGTCTTTTGCAAGCCAAGCATCTTTTATCTGTCAGTTCGTCCTCATTTATTAATGGCATTCCGCAGACGATGCAGTATTCGTCTATTCCCTTATTATCTCCTAATACACCAAACTGAAGATTACAATCGATAAATTTCTGTCTTTTTGAACATTCTATCTTCTCTGTTAGATCACTCGTTATATCATAAAAATTAGTGAGATCGTTCTTATTGCATGGCATCGTTTCTAGTGCCAAAAACAGCCTTTCGTCATATCTTGATAATAGATGTTTGTTTATATTTCGTTTGATTTTTTCAATCTTATCCTGATAAACATCCAAATTCGGAGCGAGAATTAAAAAATGCCCGCCGGTATTCCATAATATGTTCGTCTCTGGTATATCTAGGTCATGGATTATCTCGGTTGCAATCGCATCCATCAAAAGAGTGAGCCAGAACGATCGCCCTCTCAGCCGTTTTGACATGCCCGGCCGTGCCTCTTCCGGACTGGCAAGATCGAATATAAACCGCTGTATCCCGGAAAGATCGCCTTCTATCAGTAGATATGCATTTGTCTTATCCGAGGACGATGACCAATTATTTTCTTTTCGCCAGCGATATAAAGATACAGCAATCGCAGCTGTGGTCTTTAAATGATCAAAGAGAGGAATATCTGGTTTTGTTCTATATCCTGCGGAGAGAACAAAAGATGTATATTTTTGCAGAAGAAAATAAATATCGTTGATCCATACATCCGTATCATTGGTAGATACTCTCTTAACCTCTTCACAAAACTCATTCCAGAGATCAGAATGTAGCTTGTTTAGCTGATCCGCATTGGATTTTTCATTCTGTAATACATTTCCGATATTGTCCAAAGATAATTTTGATGGTTTATAATAATAGTCGGGATGCCATACATCCTCTTTAATCTCATTCTTTCCAGATATTTTTATTTGGGGAAAAATCGGTATCAGCGGATGTCTCGCCTCGCCCTCTTCCGAATGTTCCCTGTCCATTGCAGCGGATATATTGTCTGCATCAGAGACGATTCTTGCCAATCTTCTTACAGAACTTCCTTTGGGCAGATCGCTTACGCGCAGATCAGGTGAGAGCGTACTTCGGTCTTCATGTCTGAGAACTAGTGTGGAGAGAAGATCTTTATCTATCATCGGTGGTAGTGTCAAATAATCGATAAAATCTTTGGATAATTCTTGATGAGCCTTTTTTGGTCTATTTTTATCCTTGTCAAACTGTTCATCCGTTCTTTGCCAAAATTTACCGATATCATGCAACAATGCGGCAAGTTGAACCGTTTTCTCATCCATCTTTAGATTACCTATTTATCATATATGATAAATTCATATTTAATATTATCTATATTGATACTTTTTTTAAGATTATTAATACTTTTTTAAGATGAATATTGGCTGGTCTCGACATCTAGTATATATACTTTGCCCATAAAAATAGACCAGCCAACCATATCCAAAGCTATATATACTCTTAAATAATACTTTATTTTAGAAATAAAGGATTTTTTTTAGGGTTGCAGATTTGTCTAGTAAAACAAGGATTGAAAC
>DUJX01000035.1 GCA_013329575.1 Halobacteria archaeon
ATCGGTTTTGCAGACCCACAGGTTTGTGAGCCTCGAGCTTTGGCTTGAGCCAATCCTGTGTAGCGTAGATCTGGGCTGAGATTTATTTATAGTATTATAAAATCAAAGATTTTGGCATATTCAAAGCAATGCATTGCGATATACATGAACTGTTGCAGGTTCTGCTTATGTATGAAGATTATATTAGATACCAATATTTTATTGGTGCCGGGACAGTATAAAATCGATGTATTCGATGAACTCATAAGATTAGGTTATACCGAGTTTATCATTACCGATTCTATAGTACGTGAACTTTTAATATTAAGCAAAAAATATAAGAGTAAAAAAGATATCATGGCGGTAAATTTGGCAATGTCTTTAATTGATCGGTGTAAGATAGTAAGAAAAGATGGAGTTATAAATGACAAAAAGATTTTTGAGCACTCTGGAAAAAAAACAATAGCAGACGATGATATACTTGAATTAGCAGATGATATTGGAGCGGTTGCTACCAACGATAAGAAGTTAATCCGTGATCTTAAAAAGAAAGGAGTTAAAGTGGTTAGATTAAGACAAAAAAAATTTTTAGTAGAGGAATAGGTTATATATGTATAAAAAGCTCATACTCTTAGACGCAGTAAGAGTCTCTCCTGACAGGGTATATGGTGATACACGAGCTGCTGTTAAAGACGAACTAAAAAAGAAGTTGGAAGGTAGAATCGAACGGGATATCGGATTGATCTTGACAATAAACGAGATCTTAGAGATAGACGAAGGGCATATTCTGTTTGGTGATGCAGGGGTATATTTCAACGTTAAATTTTCTGCATTGGCGTACGAACCGCTCGAGCAAGAGATCGTGGAAGGAGAGATCATAGACGTTGTGAAGTTTGGTATTTTTGTGAATATCGGTCCTTTCGATGGTATTGTACACATAAGCCAGATATCGAGTGGATATATCTCGTATGATGAGAAAAATGCTCGATTGGTGGAGAAAGAGAGTGGAAGGTCTCTTACGGTGCGAGATATCGTTCGAGCAAGAATCATATCAGTCAAAATAAACGAATTAGATGCGAGAGGTATAAAGATAAATTTAACTATGAGACAGCCATATTTAGGAAAATTAGAATGGATACAAGAAGAGTTGAAGGAAGATGCTAGCGTGCAGGACGTGTCATAGGATTGTAGAATCGGGTAATGTCTGTCCTGCCTGTAATTCGGGCGATTTAAGCAATGAATGGCAAGGATACATAATAATTATCGATCCCTCCAGATCCAGCATAGCAAAAAAATTAAATATAGATAGCCCGGGAAAGTATGCCATTAAAGTAAGATAAGATGATAGAGTTACCTGAATCGGTTAGACCGTTATTAAAAGATCCGTTTGGTATCTTGTATAGAGGTACAGCTGGAGACGAACTTGAATGTATGTTAAACGTGAAAAAAAATATCAAAGACTATACTAAACTAATAGTAGTCGGTGATGTTACCTCGTACTATTCTTTTATGGCAGATCTCTTGCCCGATCTTTATATAATAGATGCGAGCACCAAACGAGGAAGAGTATCTAAGAGTATAGACGAGATCTTGAATGAAAAAGTGTATAAGTCAATAAAGGTTAAAAATTCTCCCGCAACGATATCTGAATCTCTGGTAAAAGCGATAGAAGACGGGTTAAATGAAAAGACTGGTATTATTGTAGAAGGAGAAGAAGATCTCGCCGTGATACCGGTGATCATACTTGCGCCTATATCTTCCATTGTTTTATACGGTCAGCCTGACGAGGGTGTTGTATTGGTAAGGATAGATAAAGATTTAAAGGAAAGAGTTAGAAATATATTAAAACTTATGGATGGTTCTGAATTAAAAAATTATTTACTGAACAGGTGAGATGAATGGAGATAGAAATATTAGATAAAAAGAAAAATAAGCTGTTAAGCAGGGAAGAGATCAAATTCAAGGTAAAGCAGAATGGACCAACGCCTAAAAAGGATGAAATGGCTAAAAAATTGGCATCACAATTTAATATAGATAATGATCAACTAGTAGTCATCTCATCTCTAAGATCGCGAAAAGGACTGAGTGAGACGATAGGATATGCAAAAGTATACGACGACTTAAATGTATTAACGCGTATAGAGGGCTCAAAAAAGGCTGAAACTACTGATAATGAGACAAAGGAAGGATAATAATGGCTATAAATAAATATTACAACATAACAAAAGATAATAAACTTGTACGGGTTAAAAAAATATGCCCAAGATGTGGGGAAGGCGTCTTTTTATCCGAGCATAAAGATAGATTATCTTGCGGTAAATGTGGTTATACCGAGTATAAGAGCAAGTAACGGTATTGGTGTTTATTTATAATTAATAATTTTTATGATATCCGATTTGGATATAAATATTTAAATAACATCCAATATAACCCATAGATGGTGTTAACAAATGAAGGTATTAGATATAATCAAGGATAGACGAAGTGTCAGAGATTTTACAGACGAAGATGTCAGTAACGAAGAGATAGAGACAGTGATGGAAGCAGCACGATGGGCACCGTCTTGGGCGAATACCCAGTGCTGGGATTTTGTAATAGTAAGGGATAACGGGACGAAACAGAAACTTTTAGACGCATTTGGTCCGACTAATCCGGGAAGAAAAAGCGTAGAAAAGGCGCCAGCTCTCATTGTTGTATGCGGCAGAAAGAAAGTCTCCGGTGCTAAAGGCGGCGAATACGTAACAACGAAAGGCGACTGGCTGATGTTTGATTGCGCGCTTGCTACCCAAAATATCTGCCTGCAGGCGCATGCACTCGGTTTAGGTACTGTTATACTTGGATTCTTCGATGCAGAGATGGTGGCAAAAATTTTAGAGATACCCGAAGATGTTGAGGTCGTGGTAATAGTACCGATCGGCAGACCTGCAAGAGTTCCAAAAGCGCCAAAACGAAGAGAACTAAGCGAGATCATACACTGGGAACGGTACTAAAATGCAGTTTGTAGAATCTGCTTGTCTTGTTTAGGAATATAGGGATAAGTCATATCTTTAATCTTTTTATTTTTGTTAACAGTCTTTTTATTTAAATTTTGTTTTTTAATATATCTTTGTGTTTATGATATCCTATCCGGTCTAAATATAACTTCTATTAAGAGTAAAGGAGATATTAGGGCATATCTATAATATGGTTGAAATTATGAGATAGATTATATTAGGATTGGGTAGTGTATGCAGAGGTGCAAATATTTTTTGTTGAGCAAAGGTAAGACGTCGAATGGTAGCAATCTATTTATTTGTAAAAAGAAGAACGAGATTTTTTTATCGTCAAATATCTGCAATTCTTGTGAAAATTTTACGCTTGAGGAGAACATAAATAATAGCAAGAACGAGAATAAAAATTTAGAATCTAGTAATAAAGATTACAACAAAGAAGAAGATATCCTTAAATTATTTCCATTTAAAGAATTTAGGACGTATCAGAAAGAGGTACTTATTAAATCTTATGATAACCTTTCCAAAGGGAAAAATATCATCTTATCTGCCCCAACAGGATTTGGCAAGTCTGCTGTTAATATAACTTTCTGCCGCCATTATAATAAATCGTATTATGTTGTAGCTACGAAGAACCTGCAGGATCAGATAGAGGAAAAATTCGGCAGGTATGTCTCTATTCTGAAAGGGCGATCAAATTATATCTGTAATATTACGAAGAGACCTGCTGATAGATGTATAAAATTGCACAAAATCTGCCCTTATGGTAAAGAACATCTGTTCTGTGATATTTGTAATTATCCCTGCCAGTGTAAATATTGCGAGTATGAGCAGGAAAAAAAGGATGCGGAACGTGCAAGAATCGTTGTGACGAACATGGCAATGTTGATGACGGCAGAATTTCTCACAAAACGCGATCTTATTATCGTTGATGAGGCACATAAACTTGAAGATATAATACGGTCTAATATAAGCGTTACTTTTAGGAACGATAAGGTTGAAAAGTTTGGATTACCCAAATTACCCTATTATGATGATTTTGGAAGATATATCCTCTTTCTTCAAAAGTATCGAGACGAGCTTAAAGTTCGGCAGGAGAACCTATTGAAAGAGATAAGAGAAGAGACGTCCAAGGGGATTACAACATCACGAATTTCAAGAATTAATGATATAAATGAGATAAATGAGATGATCGATAAGATAGATTTCATTTTGGACGATTACAAACAATTTAAAGAGGAATGGGGAATAAAAAAATCTGATACAGAGATCTCGTTCTTTCCTATAATTGCAAAAAGATTTTTAAATAAAGTATTGGGCAAAGGCGACCGGTTCGTCTTATCCTCTGCCACACCACCGTTCAAAGAAGAACTCGGATCTTTTGGAGGTAATTTAGAGATCATTGCGGTTCCTTCCTCTTTCCCGGTAAGGAACAGACCGATCTATCTGGATTATGTCGGGTCTATGTCATTTTCTAACCGAGAGAAGACGATCCCAAAGGCAGCAGAGAAGATAAAGGAACTAGCAACAGATAGAACCATCGTACATTGTCATTCTTATAAAACTGCCAACGGGATTGCTAGAAATTTAAAAGATTTGGGCTTAGACTATATCTTACAGCGGGAGGGGCATAGAGAAGAAGATCTCGAACGATTTAAGAAGAAAAAATCTAATATATTCCTATCGGTCAATATGGATGACGGTATCTCTCTGGACGATGATATCTGCAGGGTGAACATTCTTGCTAAAGTACCCTATCCCAATTTTAAAGATCCCCAGATAGAGAAAAGGAGGAAATTAGAAGGTGATAGATTTATAGACATAATTGTAACAAGAAAGATCGCACAGGCGTATGGCAGGGCAACACGAAGCGAGAATGATTGGTCACGATTCTATATTCTCGATGGTCACGATTCTATATTCTCGATTCGGATTTTAAATTTTTCTTTAATAAAAATAAAGAGCTCTTTCCGGAATGGTTTAAAGAGGCGATAGTTGACCGATAAACATTTTAGAGTTTGATTTTAAATATAAAAAGATAAAAGAGTAAAAGAAAAAGATTTTAAAGTATTAATGCAAAAAAAAGGATAGGATAATTAGAACAAATCTTTCAGATCTATCTTATACTTGCCGAGTTTTCCGCCATAATTTCCTGCGCTTATCTTTACAACACCCGGAACTTTTGTCGCAGCGGTTATGCCCTTACGCATCGCCTCTTTGATCGAATCTACGTTCATACCGTTGATGACGATCTCATAAATACCGTTTATCCCGTCTGGAACTTGGCTATCCTTTACCTTATCTTTTAGCGTCGGGCAGAACTTCTCATTCGTAGAAGCTTTGAGAAATTTGTACTTGTTTGACCCAACCTTAGAACCGCTTGCCACAATCCCACCAGGGAAAGGTGTTATACAACCTTCTACATCTGATATAACATCTACTGCAACCTCTGCCGCATTTAACGCTGACATCTGGTCTTTTGCCATTATAAAAAAGTTACCGCCTGCCACACCGTCCACAATTCCTATGTTCTCCTCTATAATAAAGTCACCCTCCATCATAGGGACAGAATAAACCGTTCTACCGCCTATCTCTTTCTTCTCATCAAACCCGTCTCCAAAAAATTTTAATTTAAACCCGATATTTGATTGTTTCTCTGCGTCTGGCAGGCCATTAAATACTGCGGTCGTTGGTGCGGTTAAGACGCACTGCCCGATCCTATCCAGAATCTGCTCCTCTAATTTTTCTGTTTTTCCATGATAAATCTGTATATAAGCTCCAAATCTCCCATCTGGGGTCTCTTCTGGGTCTAAATATTTTTCAATCCCTGCTTCTGATGGACAACCGATTATAGATGTCCCAAAACCGGTCGCTTCTGCTGCAGCAACTTTTACCCATCTTTTATTGAGCGCCGTTATCAAGACTCGTGCGCATTTCATAGAAAAGGCCTCTGCAAATGTTTCTTCTATCTCAACATTGTTTAGTCTCATCTTAACCTCCTTTATCTTCTTTCCTCTGTTGCAAACTCAAAACTATTATCTTCCTTTTTACATACAACGGCTGAACAGATGATATTATCGTAATTTAACATACATAACTCTTCTGCTATATCATTGGCGGTCGATCCTCTTATAGATATCGCCTCAGGAACCGTTTTATTGTATGTAGAGATTAGCATGCATCTATCGTCCAAAACTTTATCGACCATAATCTTCTCTTTTTCGATGATACCGATATACAAAGAGTTGCCATCGAAACATGCCGCAATTCTCGGGGTATTATACTCGTCTCTCTCATAATCCATTGAGAGAAGGGAGATTGCAATAGCATCTCTCCCAGGGTAACCTGCATCCAACTTGTTTGCAATTATATCCGTATGTACTCCATTAGACGCGACCGCCTTGCCTGATCCTACCATCTTTATACAGGTGTAGGCTATATACGGATTATTATAATCGACGGTCTTTAAAGATTCTATTTTGATGGAATCTCCATCTATCTCTGCTCTTCTCTCTGGAAAAGATCTGGATGCGAGGATATATCCGAGAAAAACCTTTTTTTTATCCGTGTATCCCGCTATTACTGTCCGGCCTATATACACCTAATCACCTATCTAAGCCGAATTTTTCGGCATTTTTATCTGCAATCTCTTGAATCTTCTTTACCTGGTCTTTGAAATCGTCTTTGAACAGATGTTTGTATCTTCCCTGCAACTTCAAATACTCGTCTACGGGTTTTCTATCCTTTATCTTTTTTACTTTTGTGATTACTCCATCCTCCATCTCATATACAGGAAACAACCCAGTTTCAACAGCCAATTTTGCCATTTTTATTGTTTTTTCTCCGTCAAAACGCCATCCTGTCGGACAAGGCGCCAGGACATGGATATACTTTGGTCCAACGATTTCTTTTGCCTTTTTAACTTTATTTATTACATCTTTAGGGTATCCTATAGAGGCCGTTGCAACGTAAGGCACTCCATGTGCGGCGGCAATAGCGGGCAAATCTTTTTTAGGTCTATCTTCTCCGAATGATAACTTACCTGCTGGAGATGTGGTTGTTGACGCACCATACGGAGTAGAACTACTTCTTTGGACACCTGTATTCATGTACGCCTCGTTATCGTAACATATGTACGTTACATTATGTCCTCGTTCAAACATACCACTCAAAGCACCTATCCCGATGTCTACTGTAGCACCGTCCCCGCCTATTACTATAACGTTTGCATCGCGCTTGAGCACTTTTAATGTTCTCTCGACGCCGGATGCCACCGCGGCAGCATTTTCGAATAAAGAGTGAATCCATGGGACGCCCCATGCAGATTGAGGATAACGGGTAGTTGTAACCTCTAAACATCCGGTAGGCGATACAACGATGGTATCTTTCCCGCTACCCTCGAGTATCAGCTTGATCGCTATCGGCATACCACAACCAGCACAGGCAGTATGGCCTGGTGCAAACAATTGTACTGAACTCATAATACTTCCTCCCTCAGATTTATAAATCCAAAATCGTCTAATTTTGACGTTTTTAATTTATTTACGGCATCTTTTATATTATCTATCGTCACGTCTCTACCACCTAACCCTAATGCAAAACCGTATAATGAAGGTGTTTGTTTTTTGCCATACAAGGAAGATTTTAGATCGTTCAGAAGACCTGCACCCATACCGATGCTTACATCCTTCTCAAATACGATCCCTGTTTCTATTCCTCTAATCTTCTCATATATCTTCTCTTTTGGGAACGGTCTATAACTGGTTATCTTTAATATGCCTACCTTCACTCCATCTTCTCGCATATCGTCTACAGCGTCTTTCATCGTGCCTAACAAAGACCCCATAGATATGAGAACGATGTCTGCATCATCCAATCTATACCCATCAACAAGATTATATTCTCGTCCAAACATCTCTCCAAACTCATTCATTGCCCTCTCGATCTTTTCTTCGGCGTTAATCATTGCATTATGTTGCTGATATCTAAATTCTGTATAAATCTCTGGACCACCATAAGCGCCAATTGTTACCGGATTCTCCGGATCGAGTACGTAATCTGGCCTGAACGAGGGGAGAAACTCATCTACCAACGATTCTTCTGGGATTACTACTGGCTCAAACGTATGTGTCAGGACGAAACCGTCCATACAGCACATCGTTGGTAGAAGAATCTCTTTGTCTTCCGCGACCTTGTATGCTATTGGTAACAGATCGCATGCTTCTTGGTTATCCTCTGCATAAAGCTGTATCCATCCGGCATCTCTAACAGCTATCGAATCATGCTGATCGTTCCATATGTTTAACGGGGCAGAGAGCGCTCTATTCACCACGGTCATTACGATAGGCATTCTCATACCAGATGCGTTAAAAAGAACCTCAAACATCAGTGCGAGGCCTTGCGATGTGGTAGAAGAGTACGTTCTGGCTCCTGTAGCACAGGCTCCTATCAATGCAGATAAAGCAGAAAATTCTGAGTCTACTTTTATATAATCAGCCTGCATCTCTCCATCTGCCACCATCTGTGCAATATCTTCCACAATGTGTGTCTGAGGAGTTATAGGATATGCAGAGACAATGTTTGGTTTACAGGTCTTCACTGTCTGGGCAACTGCCATGGACCCTTCCAAGATCTTCATTTTTGGATTTTCTTTTAATATATTGCTCTTAATCATTTTTATCCTTCTTTTGAATCAAGTATCATTTCTATGGCATCTTTAGGGCATTCTTCTGCACAGATTCCACATCCTTTACAGAAATCATAATCGGGATGTCTATGTCCTTCTTCGTCTTCGGTAATACAATCTTCTGGACAGAATATACCACATATTCCACACTTATTACATTTTTCTTTGTTAAAGATTGGAATAAACGTTCTCCAAGAACCTGTTTTGTTCACAATAGTCGTTTTTGGTCCTGTTATACCTCCTGGGATCAATTTTATTGTTTCGTCTTTTTTACTCTGGCTCATTTATCCAACCCCTTCATTTTATTATATGCTACCTCTACTGCTTGAATATTCTTCTCTCTAAGTCCTCCTTCAAACCTCTCGCCGACTGCTTTTTTTATAGAGTCAATACTTATGAAATCTACTGCACCTGCAAATGCACCGAGCATAGTCGTGTTTGTTATAGGTTTACCTATTATATCCAGAGAGATCTTGGTAGCATCGATGGTTCTTACATCTCCGGGTAGATCCAAGTTTTTAGGATCTTTTGTACCGTTAATAACGATAACTCCTCCATCGTTCAGTCCTTCTGCTACATTTACTGAGCTCATCAACGAAGAGTCCTGTACGATTACATAATCCGGGTTATAAATCTGGCTTCTTCTTCTTATCTTTCTATCTGATATCCTGGTAAAAGCCAATACAGGAGCACCACGCCGTTCAACACCGAAAGCAGGGAATGCTTGACTATAGTACCCATCGTAAAATGCTGCAACAGCCAAAAGTTCGGCTGCGGTTACAGCACCTTGTCCCCCTCTTCCATGAAATCTTATCTCTTTCATTGAAATAATCTCCTTTTGTTTTTGTTTATAAAACAGAAACTATCTATCTTTTAATGACTATTTTATAAACTTTTTGTTATCTAAAGACAAAGAATTATTTGAGATCGTTTCATACTTATATATTTTTATTTTATATTATTGTTTTATCTTTTAATTATAAAAATAGTCATATTGTGTCTATATCTATTACTTTTCCCGGGTTTAGGATATTATTTGGATCGAATATGGATTTAATCCTGGACATCAGATCAATCTCTTTTTTACTCAATGTTCGATACATATCATCTTTTTTTGTTAGACCGATCCCATGTTCGGCCGTTATGTATCCACCCATCCTAGATGAGAGTTGAAATATTTTTTGTTTTAATAAAGGATATCTTTCTCTCCAATCCTTTTCTTCAAGGCCACTTTTTAAAATTTCTTGGTGCACATTTCCATCTGCAGCATGACCAAATTGCAATAAAGTCATTTTATACTCTCTTGCAGCATCTTTGCTCTTAATTACAAAATCAGGAATCATGGCCGGAGGGATAGATACATCAAGGATCTCGATCAGATCGTCCTTCGATCCTTCGTATATCAAACTCCTTATATTAAGAACCTTTCTCTGCTCTTTAGAGGTATCTGCGACCAAAATATCTAATGCACCATGTTCTAAGCAAATATCTTCTATTTTTTTAGAGATAGATAGTAAATCCTCCTCATCTCTACCTTCTATGATGATCATTAAATGAGCAGATCCTTCTTTAGTTGGCCATCTCTCCCCTGCAGCCTGTTCTCCGTATTGGAGAGATTCTTTATCTATGTATTCTATTGCAAGAGGTATTGTTCCACTTTTAAGAATTTTGGGCACAACTCCGATGGCTCCTTTTACATCTTTAAAAGGTATTATCAATGTATATGTTGATCCGGCTTCTGGTATCAATCTAAGAGTTACCTCTGTGATTATACCAAGGGTGCCTTCGCTGCCTATGATAAGATGCATCAGATCATAACCTGTATTATTTTTGACCACTTTTCCGCCAAGAGTTATTATTTCTCCCGTAGGAAGTACGATCTTAATCCCCTTTACAAAGTTTCTCATTACACCATATTTTACTGCCCTTGATCCACCCGCGTTTTCTGCTACAAGCCCGCCTACTTGGCTTCCCTCATCGCCAGGATGAAGCGGAAAAAATAAACCTTTTACTCTAGCCATCTTGCTAAGAATCTCTCTTAAAGTTACTCCTGCCTCACAACTAATGGAAAGGTTCTCCTCGTCTATCTCCAAAATTTTATTCAATCTTTCCATTGAAAGTATTATAGAAGGCTTAATCGGAACCACACCCGCGCATAATCCAGTACCGCCGCCCCTGACCACGACTGGTATAATGTTTTCATTGGCGTATCTCATTATGCTTGAAATATCGTTTACGCATCCCGGCTTAATCACTATAACATCGGTGCAGCATTTTGGCATGACCGGATCTGCCGTTTCATCCGTTAAATATCTTTCAATTAGATCTTTGTTATATATGACATAATCGGATCCAACGATTGATTTCAAATCTTTTACGATGCTCTGCCATCTATCTTCTTTCATCTTAATCCCTAATACTAAATACAATACTATTTTGTCTTAAACTTAAAATTGTTTCTTGCCAAATATCCAATCTGAACGTTTATCTTTTTGTTCTCCAAAGGGATTTCCGTACTTCTCTACATTCTCGATTATCTTTCTCCACGGTGGTATAAGGAAACCCATACTATTTGCCCCATCTCTCATCTTCGCAATGAGTCTTCGGTATATCAAGCCGCACAGGACAAAATTCAAAACATTTTCCGCATCCGGCACAAGATGTTACTACTCTCTTTACTCCCGTAGATTCGATCTTTTCTATGTTTTTTCTTGCTAACATCTTTACCTCCTGTCTCATTCCTATACAAAGCAATACAGAATCACAACAGCCTTCTTTATTGCCCAAAGTAGTATAATCTTATGCCTGCAGTATCCAGGATCTTATCTGTAGCCTTTGCTACTTCTGGTAATCTGTAAGTGGCCATGCAGCCGACCCAATATAATGTTTCTACCATTTTAGTTAATCCTCTTCATGAAATTTATCCAAAGAATGCTCCTACCAAAAAGGCTAAAAGTCCGATAAACATAGCAACAAGCGAATATCTTCGTTCAAATTCCAGATCTCTTATATCCGATTTAAAAAGCATTCTTAAACAGATGTAGATGAATAACGCGTCTGATATCACAACTATTACAAGGTATTTAAGATTATAAAAAAAAATCTCATCGATATTCACGATAAATGGTATCAGGCTGAGTATTACCGCAGTCAGATAAAACAGAACGGCCAATTTTATGGATTTTTTTTCACCGATGATCAGAGGAAATGATCGAGTATTTCGCAGTATATCTCCTTCTATATCCATTACATCCTTGGTTATCTCCCGTCCGACGCCGGAGAGAAACGCGATTAACGATATAAAATAAATTATGACGGGTATCTCCGTGGTCATCATTGCGCTACCAAAAATAAACGGGATTGCCATGGTGAACGCGATATAAAAATTTCCAACAAGTTTAAACTCTTTAAACTTTAGGTCATAAAAGACAGAGACGATAGCATTTATCATCGCTATAAGAAAACAAATCCAGTTTAAAAAGATAGAAAAAAATACGCCTAACGGAATCAGGATCGAAGATAAATAAAAGGCTGTCTTTGGTTTTAAATCACCACTAACGAGCGGTCTGTCCATTCTTTTGTTTCTTATGTCTACCTCGAGATCAAAATAATCGTTTAGGGCAAATACTCCGGCCTCAATACATAATACAGATAAAGATGCGTAGATAAATTGGTCTAACGGTATAAGACTCTTTGACGTGATGATTGCTCCAATAAATACGGCAACTATCAAGATTAAACCATGCTCTAATCTGGTCAGCCTCCAGAATCCTTTTAAAAACCGTATCGATCGTTCAAACATATAACTTTTTTTTAGATACCACCAATTTATTTATATTACTATCGTTGATCTCTTCATATATTACATAAAAATTAAATCTTCTTAATAAAAACATAAAACATGCGATAATTCAAAAGTAAGTTTATCTATCATCAAACCATTTTTAGTCATATCAAACGGGTGAAAAAAAGGTATGAGCCTATTATCGGTAAGAGATCTTGAAACTTACTTTTACACGTATGACGGAACCGTAAAAGCAGTCGATGGTATAGATCTCGATATCGATTATAAAAAGGTAATGGGTCTCGTTGGAGAATCGGGCAGTGGGAAGAGTGTAACCGCGTTATCTATACTGCGTTTGATATCTTCTCCCCCTGGAGATATCAAAAATGGAGAAATAGTCTATAAAGGGAAGGATATCTTAAAATTGAGTGAGGATGAGATGAGAAAGATTCGCGGAAAAGAGATATCCATGATATTTCAAGAGCCACGTTCTTCATTAAACCCTGTTTTAACATCTGGAGAACAGATAGCCGAGATGCTCTTTTATCACGATGAAGAGATACGTTCTTGCCGCGATAAGAGAAGCAGAGAGAGAATGGTTATAGACCGAACGTATAAGATTCTTGAAGATATAGGCGTTTCAGATCCGGATCGGATTTCTAAGTCTTATCCGCATGAGCTAAGCGGAGGGTTATGCCAGCGGGTGATGATAGCTATGGCAATGATCTGTAATCCATCTTTACTCATTGCGGATGAGCCCACAACTTCTCTTGATGTCACCATACAGGCGCAGATACTCGATATAATGAAGGATCTGGTGCAAAAGTTCGGCTCATCGATTTTGATTATAACTCATAATCTCGGCATAGTCGCCGAGCTATGCAATGACGTTGCTGTAATGTACGCAGGTTGTATAGTCGAAAAAGGAGATGTTGTGAAGATATTTGACGATCCGTCTCATCCGTACACCATCGGGCTGATGAATGCTATCCCTTATCTTGAAAAAGATTTTGATAAAAAACGGCTTGAAACGATACCGGGCGCAGTGCCGAGTCTGATTAATCCGCCTGAAGGTTGCCGTTTTCATCCGAGATGTGTTCATGCGATGGATATCTGTAAGAGGAGGATGCCGCCGAATGTGGAGATATCAAAAGATCACAGCATAGCATGCTGGATCTATTGTTAAGATAGTCGGAGGAGAACGTATGATGGATTATGATGATGGATTGATAACGGTTAAAAACTTGGTAAAGCATTTCCCTGTAAACGGAGGATTTGCTCAAAAATCGAGTATTTTTGGCATACGAGATCGAAGATTTCGATATTTTTCGAGCGATCGCGGGTATGTTCATGCCGTCGACGATGTATCTTTCTCTATTAAAGAAGGAGAGACGCTCGGTCTTGTGGGCGAGAGCGGATGTGGTAAGACAACACTTGGCAGGACTATTTTAAGGCTTACAGATCCGGATTCTGGAAAAATTATCTTTGACGGGCAGGATATTACCCAGATAAAAAGATCCGAACTTAAAAATCTACGAAAAGAGATGCAGATAATCTTTCAAAATCCATACAATGCTCTAAATCCGAGAATGATCGTACGAGATCTGATCGGAGAGCCGCTGTACATCAATAACATAGCTGACAAGAAAGATATCGATGAAAAGGTTAAAGGAATCCTTCAAATCGTTGGGCTCGGTCCGGAACATATGAATAGGTATCCACACGAGTTCAGTGG
>DUJX01000110.1 GCA_013329575.1 Halobacteria archaeon
CATTTACTACATTTTGGGCTTAACGGTGTGCAGATGGTCTGGCCATGTATTACGAATAAACTGTTCAAAGATATCCAGTATTCTTCAGGGATCACTTTTTTTAACGCAAACTCTGTCTTTTCTGGGTTTTTAGTCGATACCAGACCCAACCTGTTTGATATCCGATGGACATGGGTATCTACTGCTATACCCGGTTTTTGATATGCATGTGTTATGACGATGTTCGCAGTCTTCCTACCGACACCCTTGAATTTCAAAAGTTCGTCTATCGTATCCGGTACGGACGAATTATATTCTTTTACAAGCCGGCGGCTGATCTCATATATAGTCTCTGCCTTCTTTCTATAAAACCCAACGGGGTATATGGCTTTTTCTATATCTTCCTTGCTTAATCTTAATACCTCTTCAGGGCTCTTTGCGATAGAGAACAATCTTTTAGATGCCTCAATGGTTGTTTCGTCTCTGGTTCTTAGGCTCAATAAACAGGAGATTAATATCTGAAAAGGATCTTTCAAAGACGAATCGTCTAGAGCGGTTAATCTATCTTTGTATTCTTCTTTTAAAACCTCTATAATTTTAATATTAGTATTCATCTTACCTGATGAGTTTTATATATTGTTAGCAATAAGTATTTTGTTGATCTATCATGGTAGACATTGAATATGTAAAACGGAAGAGTGATTTCAATATACTCGATAATATCAGAGAACATGCTTTAAAAGGTTTTGATTCCATAACGGAGGAAGATTTATTGTTATTTAAATGGTATGGCATAGTTCACGAACCTTCAACAAAAGATCATTTCATGTTGAGAATAAGACTTCCTGCCGGAGAGCTAACTTCGGATCAATTTTTAACCATAGGGCAACTGTCAGAAGATTATGGCAACGGTTTCGTTGATCTAACCACCCGTCAGACGATTCAACTTCATTGGCTAAAGATAGAAGATATCCCCGATGTTCTGGACAGATTGAATAATATAGGTCTCACAACTAGAGGGACATCAGGAGATACTGTATCTAACATCGTTACATGCCCTGTATCAGGATTTGAGAAGGATGAGGTGTACGATACGCGGTATATCGTAAAAGAATTATCCGATTTTTTACTTAATAGCAACGATTTTTTAAACCTTCCACGAAAATTTAAGATATCCGTATCGGGGTGTAAATCCAATTGTACAAAATCAGAGATTAACGATCTGGGTGTGGTCGCGGTAAATATAGGTGATACTGACGAAATTGGTTTTGATCTGCTGGTTGGAGGAGGATTGTCATCATCGCCTCGTTTTGGAAAAAGTCTTGGTCTCCTTGTAATGGAGGATCAGATTAAAGACGTCTGTATAGCAATTTTAGAGATATTCCGTGATTATGGAAACAGATCTAACAGATCCCGTTCCAGATTTAAGTTTTTGATCGATGATTGGGGTATCGAGCGGTTTAATAAAGTATTAGAAGATAAACTAAGCGAAAAACCTGACAAGTTAGATTTTAAATATCCAAAATACAATTATAAAGACCATATTGGAACTTTTGAGCAAAAACAAGCCGGTTATTACTATAAAGGTATATCCGTCCCATGCGGAAGGATATATTCGGATCAAATCAAAGGGTTGGCAGAACTATCATCTAACTTTGGTAATGGGATCTTGAAGACTACTGCTATGCAAAATATTATCGTTTTGAACATTCATGAAAAGCATTTGGACGATGTAGATCACGGTATATCGAAGATAAGGTTATCTACAATCCCATCACCGATAGAGCGAGGGCTTGTCTGCTGCGTTGGAAAAGATTTATGCAAGTACGGGCTGGCTCATACCAAGGATTGGGGGACCGATATACTGAATAAGATGAACGGTCTATACATAAACGATATAAAAATCCACGTGACCGGTTGCCCTCACGGGTGTGCATGCCATCTTATCGCGGATATAGGTCTTCAAGGTGTATTAATCAAAGATAAAGAAGAAGATATAAAAGAAGAAGGGTTTGAGATCTTGGTAGGTGGGGGATTAGGAGAAAATCCCACGTTTGGACGGCGTATAAAAAGAGTGCCTGTTGAAGAGGCTAAACTCCTTGTACAGAACCTATTGAATAACTATATCAAAAATAGGAATAATGGAGAGAGTTTCAAGGAATTTTGCTCTAAATACACAGAGGAAGAGATATCCAACTTTATGAACTACTTACCGATATAGAAGACATATCATTAATTTATTTCTTTGTAGATATATGATAAAATTTTATGAAATATATGTTATTAAAATATAATTCAAAATTAATAGAAATAGGATTGATCGGACATGCATGAATGGGCTCTGGCAGAGGCAGTAATTGTCACAGTGATCGATTTATCTAAAGAGGAAGGTTTAGATGAGATATCAAAAATCAAGATAAAAATTGGCGAATTGCAGCAAATCGATACAGAGATATTTAAATTTGCGTTGGATGAGATCGCTAAATATAAAGATACAGGCTTATTAAAAGATATAAATATAGAAATAGAAACAGAGGAGGCGATCTTTAGATGCCGCGTCTGCAGAAACGAGTGGACCTTCGATGATATATCAGGGATCGATGAAGATAGGCTGGAATCGATACATTTTGCCCCAGAGGTTATTCATGCTTATGTAAGATGTCCCCAATGTAAAAGTCCCGATTTTGAAATAATACACGGTAGAGGGGTTTTACTAGAATCAATAAAGGGTATTAGTATAGAAAAGGTAGATAATAATGAAGATAGATCCGATATCGCCTCCATGAAAAAATATGGGTTTTACCGTATATGCATCGGTGGTAAAAGCGATATCTCCTATAGTACTACTGTCATCCATATCTAAAAGAGTTAACTCATCATTTTTGACGTCTAAATGAGATAAAATATGTTGTTTTAGGAATGACTGCATCAGTAAGCCACCGCTACCATCTTCCATAGTAACAAATTTTTTCTCGGGTTTCGTATACATTTCCTCCTTATGTTGAATACTTAACCTAAATATCTACAGGTTTAAACATTTTTTAACAATTTTATAATATCTATCAGCTCTTTAATGCAATTGAGTCCCATTTGTATCTTTGTAAAATCTTTTTCTGTCTCGATCTCTCCAAAAATATCCAAGATCTTTGTCGATACTTTTTTCTCTATATTTTCTCTCAAATCTTCATTGAACGTACCATCATCCTTAGAAAGATCTGTTTTAGATACTTTTTTTTCATTATCTTTTATTATCGATCTATCGTACAGATTTTCTTTTTTTCTCTCTTTATCTACTTTTATATCTTTTTCATCGATAAATCTCGTCTCACAGACTGGACAGACGGTCTCATTGTTTATTTTAAAAAGCGGGCTTCCACAGGACGAACAATGGGTCGATAACATTTTTCCGCCTTTTATAAGCATATCTGAAATTTTTGTAATCTTCTCATCCTCGTTCATAGATATCACTTAAATTGTATTTTTGTTATGTAAGATAAATACATAAGTTTTATTTAGACAATATCTCATTAACATCTCTTTGATGTAATTTTAGTAAGGTGGTATTATGAGTACAAAAGAGGAGATAATAAAAGAATGTGCCGATATTATAGAGAAGATCATAACCGATACATCTGTACCGAAGAATATTAGGCGCGTGGTTGGGGAAGTACGATCTATTATATTAGACAGGTCAAAAGAGGTACCTATGAGGGCGACTACGGCAATATCCATGTTGGAAGATATCAGCAACGATTCTAACATGCCTTTGCCTACGAGGACGAAGATATGGGAGATTATTAGTCTATTAGAGACAATTTCTGTAGATTAAAGAACAACGGATTTCTATGATAGAAAAAGAGAAAAATGATAAAATAACAGACTTAGCGGTAAGAAAAGGTTTTTTTTGGAAGAGTTTTGAGTTATATGGTGGCTCGTCTGGTTTCTGGGATTATGGTCCTATGGGATCTATCCTTAAAAAGAATATACTCGACGAATGGATAAAAATTTATCGTGTTGAGGAAGGTTTCTTAGAAGTAGATACACCAACGGTAAATTTAGACGAGGTATTCATCGCTTCGGGTCATGTAAAAAACTTTGTTGATATAATCGTTAAATGTGATACTTGTAAAGAAGAATACCGGGCGGATCATCTGATAAAAGATGTTTTAGGTATCGAGATAGAGGGGACGAACCTAAATAGGTATGAGGAAGTGATCGAGAAGAACAACCTGAGATGTCCTGCCTGTGGAGGCAAGTTAGGTCGATGCCAGCGATTTAACCTTATGTTTGAGACAACGATCGGTGCTGGTGGAGACGGTGGCAAAAATGGTTATCTAAGACCGGAGACGGCACAAGGTATATTCATTAATTTTTCTCGTTTATCTCGGCTGGCAAGAACTCTTCCGTTCGGCGTTGTCCAAGTGGGTAAAGCTTATCGGAACGAGATATCTCCGAGACAGGGCATAATTCGGCTGAGAGAATTCACGCTTGCAGAGGCAGAGATCTTCATAGATCCTAACGAGGAGGAATTATCCATTGACAAAGTCGCAGATAACATCGTGGCTCTTTATCCGAGAGATTACAACGGGTCGGACGAGAGAGGAATAGCGATAACTATAAAAGAGGCTCTAAATGATAAGATAATCAGGAACAAGTTTGTCGCTTACAATATTGCCATTGCAAACAGGTTTTTGACGAGAATAGGTATCCCAAATGGGAAGATACGGTTTAGACAGCACAGAAAAGATGAGATGGCACATTATGCATCCGATTGTTGGGATGCAGAGATAAAGACAGACCGGTACGGATGGATCGAGGTTGCAGGGATAGCAGACAGAGGAAATTATGATCTAAGGTCTCATTCCATCGAGAGCGGGCAAGAGTTGTACATTTTTAAACCATTTGATAAGCCTATAAAGGCTAAACGAGTAGCGATAAAACCGGATATGAATATAATTGGTCCTAAATTTAAGGATAAGTCTCCATTAATACTGGAAAAACTAAAAAATGGAGAAGATATCGTCATTAATGATAAAGATATTCGTTTGATGATAGGGGGCGAAGAGATTATACTAAAGGATGGAGATTATTCGATGGAAGAGATAGAAGAAGAGGTTCATGGAGAGAAGATTATTCCTCACGTGGTAGAACCATCTTATGGTATAGACCGTATATTATACTCTTTGTTAGAACAGTCTTATCGTGAAGAACTGCTGGAGGATAATGAGACAAGATCGGTCTTAGGCTTCAAAGCTTTTATATCGCCGATAAATGTAGCAGTATTTCCTTTACTTCCCAAAAAAGAGTTGATAGAGACGAGTAAAGAGGTTGCAGAATTATTAAAGAGTTATAATTTATACGTATATTATGACGACAGCGGGAGTATTGGACGAAGATACAGGCGGCAGGATGAAACAGGCACTCCTTTCTGTGTTACGATCGATTTTGAGACGTTGGACGATAATAAGGTGACGGTACGTGATAGAGATACCATGAGACAGGAGAGAGTCAATATAAAAGATCTGGGAAAGTTTTTAAAAGATTTGATAGAGCGATCTAGGGCATAAGGGCATAAATTGATCGGATGATTGGTCATTATGTGTTGGTCTTATAATTGTTTTATGTTAGATAGATCAAGACAGAAATAAAAATAGATCTGTAAAGATTTTTAAAGATATAAAATTGTTAAAACCTTGTATAGGTCAAGATCATAAATAGACCTCTTGCGTAATTACAG
>DUJX01000121.1 GCA_013329575.1 Halobacteria archaeon
TGTTTAATGGGATACCCAACTCGGATTTATATCGCCGTACTTCTTTTATAACATCTTTTATTATGGATCCTCTCTTATACGCATCCGAATCATAAACTATCTCTTCAGGGCGAGGATATGGCTGGATATGGACGCTCTCGCTCGATAAATTAGAATAAATCTCTTCGGAGATAAAAGGTGCAAAAGGTGCTAACAATCTCGATATGATCTCTAATGCAGTCTCGATGGTATCAACTGCAGATTTATCGTTCTCAGTGTATAACCTGTATTTAACCATCTCGATATAGTTATCTGCAAAAACACCCCATACAAACGATCTTATCTCTTTTACTGCCTCATCGAACCGATATTCTTTCATATCTTGTTCTATATTATTAATTACCTCATGCAACTCACTTAAAAGCCATAGATCTACTACTCTCTTCTCCTTTTTTATATCGTCTCTTGACTTTTTCAGATGAGGCATACAAAATCGAAAGATGTTCCATAATTTTCTCAAGAACCTTGATGCCGCTTTTACATCATCCCACCTAAACAGTATATCAGAACCAGGCCTTCCTGCCGATGCCGACCATAGCCTAAAGGTATCTGCTCCATAGTTTGCTATTATTTCATCAGGAGAGATAACGTTTCCACGGCTTTTGCTCATCTTATACCCATCTTCTCCTAAAACCATTCCGTTAACGAACAGAGTATTCCATGGTTTCTTTCCAGTTAATTCCATCGTCCGTAATATCGTATAAAATGCCCACGTCCGTATTATATCGTGACCTTGCGGTCTTAATTCTAATGATCTCAGTTTATCTTCGTTATACCCGTCCCATCCGGCTACGTTTACCGCGGATAAAGAGCTATCCATCCATGTATCCAAGACGTCCTCCTCTCCGATAAAATCCGTCGATCCGCATCTGGAACATGGCGTCTTTGGCATGCTGCTGGTCGGATCGAGAGGTAACCAGTCTAAATCGGCGACTTTTACCTCTCCACAATTTTTGCAGTACCATACAGGTATAGGCGTGGCAAAAACCCTCTGTCGTGAGATGCACCAGTCCCATTCCATGGATTCTGCCCAATTTTTAAGCCGGTGGAACATATATTCGGGTATCCACCGGATAGATTCCGCCATCTTCAATACTTTATCGCTCTCTACTCGCATAAACCATTGAACTTCTGAGAAGATCTCTATAGGCGTATCACATCTCCAACAGCAACCGACGCTTTGTTCAATCTTTTTTTCATCAACCAATAATCCCTCATTCCTTAAATCGTTTATTATTGCATTTTTGCTCTGCTCGATGGTCATTCCTTCATACTTTCCAGCAAGCGCCGTCATTCTTCCATTTAAATCTATTGCACGTCTCAGATCCAATGAGTGCTTCTTCCACCACTTGACATCGTCCTTATCTCCAAAAGTACAGATCATCACTACCCCCGTTCCAAATTTTGGATCTACGTCGTTATCGCCTATTACTCTGACACTATGACCAAATAACGGAACTTTAACCTTTTTTCCGATCAAATAATTATTTCTATCATCATCTGGATTTACAGCTACCGCGACACACGCCGGCAAGAGTTCTGGTCTGGTAGTAGCAATTATTACGGAAACCTTCGGTTCTTCACAAAAATCCACAGGTTTCTCAATCTCGACCTCAAATTTTATAAAATTTAGGCTGGATTCTCGTGGTGTATACTCTACCTCTGCAAACGCTATAGCCGTTCCGCATCTAGGACAATAGTTAACTGGATGCTCGTCTCTGTAAATTAGTCCCTTATTGTACATTTTAATAAAAGAGATCTGCGTTTTTTTGTAATATTCAGGTAGCATCGTTATATACTCTTTATTCCAGTCGATAGAGTACCCTAACCGGATCATCGTTCTCTTCATCCGAGATATATTCTTTAATGTGAGATCTTCACATAATTGTCTAAACTTATCTCTTCCAACACTCTTTTTTGTTATATTATACGTCTCTTCTACTTTAACCTCTGTAGGAAGACCGTGACAGTCCCAGCCTTGCGGAAACATCACATTAAGCCCTTTCATCCTGTTATATCGTGCAATAAAATCTATATAGGACCAATTTAGGCCATTACCAATATGAAAATCTCCTGTTGGATACGGTGGCGGGGTATCTATTATAAAATTGTCTTTTTTAGATGATTCATCATAAAAATACATCTTTTTATCCCAAATATTCAGCCATCTCTCTTCTATCTCGTCAAATATGTAATCTTTTGTGATATCTTGTCTTGTGCTCATCTTTGTTTCTCTTTTGATATATTGACTAAAAACAAATCTATTAAAAAACTTTTCTCAGATATAAATATAAATACAGTATTTTAATATTCTAATTTAATATAAAACGGTGACTAAAACGATGGAATAAAAGATAAAGTGTGATGAAGGATGACGGAAACTAATGTGATCGATGCTAAAAATCTAGTAAGAGAATTTAACGGAAAAAGAGTGATTAATAGGGTTTCCTTTGGGATTAAAGAAGGGGAGATATTTGGATTTCTTGGCCCAAACGGGGCAGGAAAGACGACTACAGTTAGATTGTTGAGTGGAGTGCTTGCCCCCACAGAGGGCTCTGCATGGGTGATGGGATATGATGTCAGAAGTGAACCTCTTGAAGTTAGGAAGGTAATCGGAGTTTTAACTGAAACATCTTCTCTTTATGAAAGGCTCTCCGCAAAAGAGAACTTGGCATTTTTTGGTCATTTATACGGGCTAGATGGTGAAATGCTGAATAATAGAATTAACGAGTTGCTTCAGTTTTTTGGTCTTCAAGAAAAGAGTATGGACAAGGTTGGCACATTCAGTACTGGAATGAAAAAAAGGTTATCATTGGCTAGAGCGCTCTTTCATGACCCACCGGTTCTCTTTCTTGACGAACCAACCTCTGGGCTTGATCCAGAAGGAGCAAGGTTGATTCGTAATCATATAAATGAATTAAGCAAAGAAGAAAAAAGAACCATATTTTTGTGTACTCACAATTTAGAAGAGGCAAAAGAACTCTGTTCCAGAGTGGCTATAATCGATAATGGCAAGATCATTGCCATCGGCTCACCAGAAGATCTGGAAAGAGATCTCTGGCAAAAAACAGAAGTCGAGGTCAATCTTGATGAGGCAAATAACGAGATGCTTAAATTTATCAGAGAACTGGAGATTGTCATGAATATGAGAATTGATAAGGAGAAAATATTTATTGAGTTGGGGTCACAAAATGATATTCCGGTACTTGTGGAAGAAATCGTACATAAAGGTGGAAGGATCTTTTCTGTAAATCAGGTATCTCATTCTCTAGAAGAGATATATTTTAGGATAAGAGAGGAGAAAAAATAAAAATGAACTGGCACAATGTTATAACAATTGCACGTAAAGACATTAAAGAGGTCAGAGAGAACAAGAGCATCTGGATACCTATGATTGTTGTTTTTCTGATCTTCAGTGTAGTATTGCCTGTCATATTTATTCTGGCGATACTTCATACAGCTGAATCTGAGTTGATGACCGAACCTATGAAGACCTTCTTTCAAAATATGCCTACCAGTTTGACGAATCAGATAGCAGGGATGACATTGGAACAACAGATGATCTACCTTGCAGTAACTTACTTTTTTGCTCCGTTATTCTTGATTTTGCCTCTTATGGTTTCCAACATCTTTGCTGTTGACAGCTTTGCTGGAGAAAAAGAGCGAAAAACCATCGAAGCACTTCTTTACACTCCTACAACCGATAAAGAGTTAATCATGGGTAAACTTCTGGCTGCATTTGTTCCTTCTCAGATCATTGCATGGATAGGATTTGTTATATATAGTATAGTGGTAAATCTTACTGGGTATCCAACTTTCGGCAGGATATTCTTTCCAGGATTGCTTTGGGTTGTACTGATGTTATGGATAGTCCCTGCTGTCTCCCTCTTTGGGTTAGGTGTAAGTGTGTTGGTCTCCATTAAGGCAAAAAGCTTTCAGGAAGCTTATCAGATCTCTGGCAGTGTAGTTCTTCCATTTATCGCAATACTTCTCATGCAGATATTCGGAGTAATTTATCTGAGCATTTGGTTCACACTTGTTCTAGGCCTGTTATTTTGGGTAGTAGACTGGATTATTCTGTATATAGGGACAAAAAAGTTCAGGCGCGGAGAGATAATAGCCAATATGGTATAAAAGAAAGGAAAAAAGCATATCAATAAAAATGTTGAGAACTCTGGCATCAAGTAAGACCGCATCTAAAATGCTTGCAATGAAAATAAATAAATATAAATCCACGCAAACCTTTTGCTCTATAATCATATTTATACCAGTCTCCGTTTATAAATCTTCTCATCATTTCCTATAAATACAATGAAAATAAGATAAATTTATCATACAAATAAAAAATGTTATTAGTTTAAAATGATGCCCTTGTTTGTAGATTTGGAAGATAAACGGATTGTGATCTTCGGTGGAGGAAGAGTAGGCTATAGAAAATCTAAAAGATTCATCGAAGAGGGGTGTAACGAGATAATAGTAGTAAGCAACTCTTTCTTGAACGATTTTGAAGAATTGGCAAAGACAGGTAAGATTAAATTTGTAGAGAGAGATCTTACCAAAGGTTTTTCAGATCTTCTTGAAAAAACATTTATGGTTGTTCCTGTAACGGATAATGAACAAATAAATAAAAATATAATGAATGATGCAATAAAAAGAGGTATATTAGTTAATTATAGATTTGGAGACGTTTTTTTGCCGTCTATCGTACGTAGAGATAAGATCGTGATTGCAATCTCTACGCTCGGTCTTAGCCCTGCCTTATCTCGGTTCTTAAGAATAAGAATAGAAGAGATGATCGATGAGAGATACGATACGATGTTAGATGTTTTATCTTACATACGTAAATTTTTAATAGATCATGTGAAAGATCGAGATAAGCGAGAAAAAATATTGGCGAATATATTATCCGATAAGGATTTATGGAATCTGTCGAATAAAGACGATATGATAAAGATCGCACTAAAATATGTAGAGGATAAAGAGGAATGACTTTATGGGAATCGCCCTTTTATCAGTATCACACAAGGTTGCAAATATAAAAGAGATCGAGCCGTTGCTTTACAAGGATATCGATAAAGCATTCGATGATTTTTCAGATGTAGACGGTTTTTTAATATTACAAACATGTCACAGGTTTGAGATTTATTTAGATGATGAAGACCCGCTCTCTATATTAAAAGATTATGTACGTAATAGAGATATACATAAGTATGAATTAACGGAAGAAGATGATGCTATAAACCATCTGATGCATCTTGCCTGCGGATTGGATTCTATCGTATTAGGAGAAGACCAGATATTAGGACAGGTCAAGAATGCCTATCTGCTCTCAATGGCAAAAAACCGCTTGACCGAGAGATTAAAACGGGTCTTTGAACGAGCGATCAAGACAGGTAAAAGGGCTCGAAAGGAGAGCAAAATTAACGAGGGACCTGTATCAATTGGAAGCGTCGCTGTTAAACTAGCCGAGAATGTATTGGGTAATCTCGATGATAAGAAGATACTGGTAATCGGCGCAGGCGAGACCGCAACGCTCGTAGCGAAATCTTTGATCGGGTCTGGAAGTAATATCGTCTTTGTAGCCAACAGAACTTTTAAACATGCCCAAATGTTAGCGGAAGAAGTCAATGGGATTGCAGTCAGATTTGAAGAGAAAGAGAAGTATATCGTCGATTCCGATCTCGTGATCACCGCCACATCCGCACCGCATATAATCTTAGACTATAATACCATTGCCAATCTGATAAATAAAAGAAAAAAACCTTTATTGCTGATAGACATAGCCAATCCACGCGATGTAGATGAGAGGATTGCATCTCTTCCAAACGTAAGGCTCTACGATATCGATTCTCTACAAGATGTCAGCGAGACAAACCTAAAAAAAAGAGAGGGAGAGATCAAGAAGGTAGAGATGATCATAAAAGAAGAGATCTGCAGATTGGATGAAGAATTCAAAGAGATGGAGATAAACGATATAATAGCAAAAATATACCTTTATGCTGAAGAGATACGTATAAAAGAGATGAATACAGCATTAAAGATGATAAATTCTAACGAAAGATCCAACGAAGAGATCGATAAGATAATAGACGATATGACGAGAGCGATCAAAAATAAAATCTTGGCTAAATTTACAGAAAAGATGAGAGATCTGGCAAGGAAAGGGAATCTAGATTCTGTAAAGATATTTACAGAGGTTATAAGATAATAGGATTGAAGAAAATAGGACAAAAGTAGGATTTTGTGGTCGTTAAATCGCTCGGTATGTCTTATAAATGTTAAGGTTTGATTTATATGTATTATTCTCCAGATTTTCCAGGATATAGGATGAGAAGGTTAAGAAGGTTTAAGATAGTACAGGAGGCACGATTAAAAAAAGACGATTTCGTTTATCCTCTGTTTATAGATGAGAATATAAAGAAGAGGAAAGAGATCGCCTCAATGCCAGGCCAGTATAGATATCCGCTCGGCGAGGTAGTAGAAGAGGTCTTAAGTCTGCGTGAGGTTGGGATAAGATCGGTCATTCTCTTTGGAATCCCGTCCAAAAAAGACGATATCGGATGCGAGTCATACAATAAGAATGGTGTGATACAGAGAGCGATTAAAAATATTAAGAAAGAGATAGATGATGTTATAGTAATAGGAGATGTATGCCTTTGCGAATATACATCACATGGTCACTGCGGCATACTTGACGAGAAGAACCGTGTAGATAACGATAAGACGCTCGAAGTTATTGGAAAGATAGTAGAGAGTTATGCAGATAGTGGTATAGACGTCGTTGCACCATCAGGCATGATGGACGGGACGGTCGGATTCGTAAGAAGAAGACTTGATGCCAAAGGATATACCGATGTTGCCATAATGGCATATTCTGCAAAGTATAACTCGGGTTTCTATGGACCGTTTAGGGATGCTGCAGACTCTGGTTTCAAATTTGGAGATAGATCTACCTACCAGATGGATTATAGAAATTCGGATGAGGCGATGAGAGAGATCTATCTTGACATAAAAGAGGGGGCAGATATCGTTATGGTCAAACCAGCCTTGTCTTATCTGGATATTATATATCGAGCAAAGAACGAGTTCAATTTTCCGTTGGCGGCATACAACGTGAGCGGAGAGTATGCCATGACGAAATTATCCTCTTCTGTTCTTGATCAAGATCGGGTTATGGAAGAGATTCTTTTATCGATAAAAAGAGCCGGTGCAGATATTATAATCTCGTATCATGCAAAAGATTTCATTAAGAAATTTTTATAGAGTTTTCTTAAAAATTCTTAAAATAGATCATTCTTTGGTTAAAATATCGTAGATTGCCGTCGAAAGTTCGTATAATCTGTCGGACGATATCTCATACGGTCTCAACGCAATAATATCTCCAAATTTATCGTCTAATAATGGAAGTATAGCATCTATCTCGCTTTTGTATTGTTTACCAACGATATGAGCAGAGTTCTTCATCGCATTCCTAAGTTTTTTCCTTCTCTGTGTGAATACTGCCGTTAAAAACTTGAAGAAAAATTCTTCTAATTTATCAGATCTCTCTTTAGCATCGTAGGATAATTTTAAATCGTGTTTTTTAGGAATAATCCTAACAAGAGCCGAATCTACTTCTGGGACGGGATAAAATGCGCTCTTTGGAACTTTCTCTAAAAACTCGGTATCGGTCCTATATGAAAATGTTATCGTTAATCGGCCATAATCTTTGGTTCCTACTCGTCCTAACAACCGTCGTGCAAACTCTAATTGGTACATTAAGACACCAGACAAAAAATCGTACTTAAGCAGTTTAAACGAGATCTCTGATGATATGGAGTATGGTATGTTAGACACGACCTTATCAAATTTGGGATAATCCAGTAATAATGCATCGCCGTAGATAAGCTCGTATCTATCAGAAGGAAGAGACGAACATCTGTCTTCTAATATCCTAAAAAGGGATCTGTCCTTCTCTATAGCATAGACTTTCTTGCTATTCTTGATCAACAACTCCGTCAGATTTCCGGATCCCGCACCAATCTCGATGACGGTCTCTGTCGGTTTTAGATCGGCATAATCTATAATTCTGTTTAAAATGCGATTATCAACTAAAAAATGTTGATCGCTCCTTATATATCGTCTTCTATTCGTCATTTTTAGATCCAATAGATTTTTCGTCTCACTAAAATGCTTATTTTAAATCACTAAAAATTCTTTAATTCTTTGTTTGATTTTTAAAGTCTCTTTAAAGTTTTAATCCGATCCGATTAGACGTAGATCATGTTAATAAAGAGTAAGGCTTAAAATTTTTGATTTAAGACAAAAATTAATCTTCTTTAATCGATCTTTAACCGTAAATAATCGTAAATTTATGATTTTTTAAACTCGGTCTGCTTTACAAATGGTTTTACAAACGTTCTGTATTTAATGTTATCTTCTCTGATCTCTTCTTCGATCCGTCTTGCTATTAATTTTTCAGGGTGATACAACGTAGTTACTCGCGCTTCAATATCCTTAAAACTGGTAAATGGCGATTTATTCCTCTCTTCTATAATCTTCCACATTAATTTTTTGCCGATTCCAGGAATTATCTCCAGATGATGAAACCGGGGTGTTATAGAATCCGATTTATTAAAAAATTCGATAAATTTTCCCTCGTTGTCTTTTACTATCTCTTCAATAACGTTTAATAATTCCATCTTCGCAGCGTTGGTCAGGTCATTGTAAGATATACGCCTCTTTACGTAATCCACTACATCTCGTAGCCCTCTGCCTACATATAATCGATCATACGGATCTCCTTTTTTACCTTTTTTTGGCACGATCTCTAATAAAGAGAGATGTTCTTCTCCGATAGCCTGTATTACCGGCCGTTTTTGATAGACCGGACGAGTGTCGCTGGGATGTCCATAAGGAAGATAATCTAAGACACGGACATACTCCTCTTTTGTATCGTCTTTGTTGTAACTCTGCATTTATATCTCCCTTTATACAAAAATCTCTTTTGAATAAAATAAAAGTATAGTTATTCATTATCCAAATTCATTATATTTAGACAAAACTATATCTTATTTTATTATTAATTTTCATGAATTTTAAGACTATCTGTCTTTACTATCTTATTATCTCGTTAGATAATCATCTATACTTTGCAACTATATCTAATATCTCATCAAACTCTTTATCAGATAGATTATACCTCTCTTTTGCATATATAGATCTTAGCTCTCCATGCGTAGAGGGAAGAATATTGGCGATGATAATCGCTATCGTCTTATTCATCTTATCCAGACGGAGTAAATCTTCGATCAACTCTTTTGCTTCATCTGCACTCAGTTTATTAAACCGGGTAAGATGGTCCATTGCCCGTCTTTGTTCGTAAAACACCTTGTTATCTTCGTTAACGCTTAAAAATTTATCCAATAACTCTTTAGCCTCTGCGTTTGATATAAAATCTTCTTCAAGTATCTTTTTTACCTTAACCAATTGATCGCCTCTATATTTTAACCAGATGCTGAGGTCGAGATATCATTATCTTTTTCTTTCCTCCATCCTTTATCTCTACTAGGTATGCCCTTCCTCTTCTCTCCTTAATCACACCGTTTGCCCCTTGATATCTAGGATAAGGCATTCCTTTATGGACGCTCGAGTCGATCTTTATATATACCCGATCCCCCTCATCAAACTCTTGTAGAGCACGAGTTAATGGAGACAACCCCCGCTCTCTTAATCCTCTCTTCAACTTATGTCTAGTCTTTCTTCTGAATCCTTTTGTTTTTGGCATTTTTTTTACCTCTTATTGATTTTTATTAAGTTAAACCTGATGAAAACGAGAATACCATATAAAAATTTGTTTTTTTGAATAACTTTAGTGATTAAACGAGATAACATCCAAAGATCTAACAGTAGCGGTTACACCTAATAAATCAGACAGATTTGGTACTGTTCTGCCAGAATCTCCTGTAATCAATTCTTTTACGTAAGTTCCGCCCGCACAGGATATTTCCAAAGTTACGGAGTCTCCTGAATAGTCGGTTAGTTCTATCCGATCTACTCTTCTCTCACGGATAAGATCCTTTCTCCTATGTAGTACCCTCGTCGGTGTTCTCTGTCTCAAAGTTATCCCACTCATAGACGTTATTACTTTTATAATATCTTCTTTATTTACTATTCTATCGAAAGAAACATCGCATTTATAAATCTTATCTACCTTTAATGATTTAAGATAGTATATCTCTTCTTTATCTGCAAACCGTATATCACTGACCTCAATCTTATCACGCTCATACTTATTTATATCCTGCTCAATCTCTGCTAAATCAGATAATCTTTTTTTGGGGTTTACTATCTCTAATACGAACGGTCTCCCGTTACCCAACATTCTGACATCTATATCTTCTCTTCCTGCACCATGAAACTTCGTAGATTCTCCTAAAAATGATTTAAGAGCATGTTTGCCGATCAATTCTTCCACGCTTTCTTGATATTTCTTTCCGGTATAATTACAAACAGGACAGCCAATACCACCACATGCCCTACATGGCCATCTCGTCTGTGGTATATTTCTTACATATTTTTTATATCTACCATAGATATAAATAGGTTTTACATTTATCGTCACACAATCAGACGGAATATCCAACAAGAAGAGAAGATCCGGTTTTACAAAATCTACGTCTTTTCCTGTAATTTCGCCTACTCTCTTTCCAACCTCTCTATTTATCTCTGCTTTGATGCTCTCCGTATGTCTTGCACCTGTTTTCTCCCAAAGATACTCCTCTGTCTCATGTAACAGACCCGATATGTGTGTCCCGACCAAGAACGTATCATATCCGTAATCTTCTGAGATATTTACACATCTTCGTACCCATTTATCCAGATCGTCTAATAAACCACCGCAAATCCAACAAACGTGATCACCTTCAAGAGGATCACGGATACTGGCAGATCTATGACCGTTCTTTAAAGATGATTCACGCTTGTAATAATCCAGCAAAATCTCTTTTATTCTACGTCCTCGTTCTTCGTTACCTATATTACCCCATAGATTAACAAATTGCCTGCCTAAACATCTATTACAGACAGCACCATCATCTGTTATCTCTTTTGATATCTTTATTATCTCTTCTAGATCTATACTCTCATCTTTATTCATAGATTTATCATGTCTATCGAGATCAAAATTAACCTGTTCTGCTCTTTATCCAGCTATCAAGTACATCCGAAGTAAGTTTACGTTCAAATGTCGCATAAAATATATTTATAACACCCAAGAGTTCACCGATATGGATCTCACCATCAAACATAGGATGAAAGATAACCGTATCGATATGCCGCCTCTCTTCTGCCTTAAGCGGGATACCAACACCCACAGCTTTTTCTACTGTTCCTAATGCATGCCTCGAAAAAAAGCACGGTACCACGATTGCTCTTTCCGGTATAATGACCTCTCTTATCTTTACATAAGTCAATTCATTCGCTTTTACTATCTTGTTTTCTGCTGCAACGAGCATCTCCCATTGCCCTTTCGGTCCTACGCTATATCCGTATGGATAAGCATCTATAGAGATCTTATCTAATTCCCCGCCAAGTTTATCTTTCCAAACAACCAAATCGATCTTTGCCACTCATCTCACCCTTTTGTTTTATCTATTTTAGTAATGTTTGATATTATATATAATATTTTATATAATAAAACATTTAGGATATCAAACAGGTTAATATCCTTATCGTCGTATTAAAATATTTTATATTTAAGTATATATATCTCTCTTTATTTAATCTCTCTTTATTTAAATTCTTATATACCTGATCAGGTTGTTTTATCTATTACATTAAAATTAGATTATAACAAACAAAAATCAGGATAAAGGAGGAAAATTATGAGTTCATATAAAATACCTGTGATCCCCGGTGACGGCATCGGTCCTGAAGTAATAGCAGAGGGAGAAAAAGTTATAGAGACAGCCGCAGATTTATTCGGTTTTACCGTTTCATGGATAGATCTTCCTATCGGTGCAGAAAGATACCTTAAAACAGGTAAATTGATCGATGAAGAGGAGTTAAAAGAGTTATCAAGATACAAAGCGATCTATTTAGGTGCTGTTGGAGACCCGAGAGTAGAGCCTGGAATATTAGAAAAAGGAATTCTTCTAAAGATTAGGTTTTATTTTGATCAGTATATAAACTTACGACCGGTAAAACTATTAAACGGTGTAGAAACCCCCATAAAAAACAAAAAACCAGAAGATATAGATTTTTTGGTAGTACGGGAGAATACAGAAGATTTTTATGTTGGGATAGGCGGACGGGCAAAGAAAGGAAGGACAAAAAATGATTTGGAACTGGCAAGAGAACTTTACAATATAAAATTTGGATTGGATATCGAGCATGACGCCGATGAGATAGCATATCAGATAGGACTGATAACTAAAGAGGGGACACGTAGGGTTATAAAATATGCATTCGAAAGATCTATGGAACGTAAAAAGAATCTTTCGAGCGTCGATAAAGCAAACGTCTTATCGGATATATATGGATTCTGGCGAGGTATCTTTAACGAGGTATCAAAAGATTATCCCGACGTAAAGACGTCATTCTACTTCGTAGATGCAATAACGATGTGGTTTGTAAAGAATCCCGAGTGGTTCGATGTCATAGTAACGCCAAACATGTTCGGTGACATTATAACCGATCTGGGTGCTATGATACAAGGCGGAATGGGATTGGCACCTGGGGGAAACATAAACCCAAAAGGAACGAGCATGTTTGAACCGATACACGGGTCTGCTCCTAAGTATAAAGGAAAACACGTATCAAATCCTATTGCAACGATCTGGGCAGGATCGATGCTTCTGGATACTTTGGGCGAGAAAAAAGCGGCAAAATCCATTTTAGATGCGATCGAACAGAATTTGTCTCAAAGAATAGCACTAACCCATGATCTCGGCGGAAGTTCAGCAACCAATGAGGTCGGCGATGCGATAGTAAATATCTTGAAAGAGATGAACTAAAAGATTAAAAAGGGTAGATTAAGCTATATCATCATGGTTGGAGTCAGGTTACCAGGATGTGGCATAAAAGAGTATCTTGGAAAAGATTGATTATCATCCCAAAATAATAAAAGATGCGTCTGCATCAGCAACAGTAACCGTGCCATCCATTACGACTGCATGGGCAAAGACAATCTTTCTACCCGGTTTTTTAATCGTTGCGCATGCGGTCAGCTTATCTCCTTTCACTGGTTTGAAGAATCTGACCGTCATGTCTATGGTTGCTATATTTGTCGTTTCTCCAATATTAGCCATGACGACGTGTGCCATTGCCTCGTCCATCAGCGTTGAGATTATTCCACCTGCAGTAACACCGTTTCCTTGAGTGAAATCGTCGGATAGCGGGAGTGATATTATCACTTCATCAGGAGAGATCTTTACTACCTTTACACCCAAGAACCTGAATAATCTGTTTACCTGCTGATCATCATTCTTTACGAAATCCAGATACTTATTACTCATTTTAGATCAAAACGATATTATGTATTAAACTGTTATAGGATTTATTTATTTCAATAAGATTAATTTTTAAATGCCATCAAAGATTTAAAAAATATAAAAGATATGTGTTTATTAGTTTTTACGATAATTTGGCAGCCAGTTCGCCGATCCTTCTTCCAAATTTTCTGCAGCTCTCCAACGTCTTCTCATCAGGAGCTTTTATAGATACTACACCAAAATGTCCTCCGCCGCCCTCAATCGGGTCTCCTGCAACAACCATTCCATGAACTAATAATGCCTGTATTAACGACATAATAGTCGTCTCGTTACCACCGCTGACAAAGTTGGACGACGCAAAAGCTGCACCGATCTTATTCTCTAATTTTTTTCTTTTTTTCACGGATTCGTCTATGAATTTTTTCATCTCTGCCGACATCGTCCCAAAATATGTCGGTGATCCTAATATAAGCCCGTCTATCCCTTCAAGATCATCTATCGAGGCGTCTTCTACCTTTTTAAGTATAGCTTCTGCTCCAGACGAGATTACACCTTCTTCTATCGCTTTCGCCATTTTTTTGGTATTGCCCGTCTTTGAATGGTAAACAATCAGTACTCGTGTCATGATTGTGATTATATCGAGATCATATATATATTTTTACCATATAAAATTAAATTGATAATCTTCTCTTTGCGATTAAAATTATACAACTTATAAAAATCATTATAAAAGCATAGTTACATATGACATTTAGAAGATACGAAACCAAAGGATTATATATAAATTTTTATAAATATAGGATTATATATAAAAATTTATAAATAAAATATAATATAAAAAATTTTTATTCGAGTTTAAAATATCGTTAAATCAATAAGGAGGTTAAAAATGTCTGAAAAAACATTTGAAAAAGAGATAAAAGATGCGTTGGTATCCATCGATGAGAAGATTGATCAGATCGATAAGAAGATCGATGAAAACATTAAAAAAATATCAAAACAGATCGAACAGATTCTTCCAATGATAGGTGAGGGTAAAGAGGAGAAAAAGGAAGAAACACGCGAGAAAAAAACAGGCAAAGAGAGTTTAGAAGCAATTGGTGAGAGGATCGAACAGGTTGAGAAGGAACTCAACAAGAGGGTAAAAAACGTTCCAAAATATCTCGATGACAGTTTCAAAAAAATCTCGAAACAGATCGATCAGCTTATCTCACAGATAAAAGAGGTTGAAAAAGAGGCTGAATCATCAGTGAAAGAGGAGAGGGCGGAGGGCGAAGAAGAGACCAAGATGCCTACTCGTGAAGAGATACTGGACGCCCTAAAAGAGGGAAAGATAACAAACACTGAGGCGTTAGAACTACTCGACCAGATCAGCAAGGAAAAACCTAGTGAAGAGGAAGAAGAAACCGTTAAAGAGGAAACTGGTAAAAAGGCAGGCGCCGGTACCGAAGAGTTTGTAAAGAAAAGTAAAGATAGCATAGAAAAAGCTTTGAGTAAGTTAAGAGGTAGAGCATCAAGACTGTTTGAGCAGGCTGGCGGGGAAGAAAAAGAGAAAACTAAAGAAGGCGAGGATGTAATGGAAGAAGAGGAAGGTATCGAGAAAGAGGGCGAAGAAGAGACCAAGATGC
>DUJX01000048.1 GCA_013329575.1 Halobacteria archaeon
TGGTGAATAATTTCATTTAGAATCAATGAAAGAGATAAAAGGTATAAAAGACGTTTTAAGGTGTTCTCATGATAAAGGCCAGGATAAGAGATTTCGTGATTAACAAAGATGATTGGATCTTCTCTGTGGTAAGCTATGATAATAGAAACGGTATAAATTGTATGTTAAGATACGTGCCCGATCCAACAGGTGAACGTGTAAAGGATGATGATGGTAAAAGATACAAGAAGTTTGATTTTGATGATGCTATTGATTTTATAAAAGAGAAAAAACCGGAGTATCTTACAGATGATGCTCTCTTAATACCTGAAAAAGATGTAAAGATATTATTAAAACCAGAAGAAAGATTAAAAGATGCATCTAATAGATCGGAGGAGTTAAGATTACTCGTAAACCTCTTGACAAAAGAGGGAATAAAGGAAGAATGTATGGGTATAACTGGATCACGGCTTGTCGGGCTTCAAAACGATGATTCAGATATAGATTTTGTATCTTACGGCAAAGAATGGTATAAGGCAAGAGATATAATAGCAAGATTGAAGAAGGATGGAAAGATAAAAGAGATAGATGAAGATACGTGGAGATTTATTTACGATAAAAGAAAGCCCGAGATATCTTTTGAAGAGTTTATCGTTCATGAAAAGAGAAAAGAGAACAGAGGATTGATCAATGATAGATACTTTGATCTATTATACGTACGAGGCTGGGATGAGATAAAAGATATACCACTTCCAATCCAGAAAAGAAAAATATGTAGAAGACATATAGAATCTACCGTAACAGGTGATAGATACGCATTCGATAGCCCGGCTATTTATGAATTGGATAAAAGAGATGAGAACGGAGTGGATATGGCAGTATCGTTCACTCATACATATACAGGACAATGTTTTAAAGGGGAAAGGATAGAAGCGAGCGGTGTCTTGGAATACTGGGATGATAAAAAAGTCTTGGTCGTAGGGACCACGAGAGAGGCAAGAGGGGAATATATAAGGTCTTTGTCGCTTTTGGATGGTATTAGATAAAGGTTTTATAATGTAGGTTTGAATTAATATGAATGTATCCACATCGGATATCAGGCAATATATGATCTGTCCTCGAATCGTATATTTCCAAAAAGATGACAAAGATCGATGCGAGATAATAGATGAAAGGGTTGTTAAAAATCTCTTTATCAAAGAGATATCGTTCGACGATCTCCTTTATTCGATAGATTGGAACGATAGTGAGACGATAGAACAGCTACTCTTAAAATCTCTCAAAAACAGCGAAGATAGAATAAGAGAGATATATAAAGACGATTTAGATAACATCGATCAGAAAATCATCTTTACTGCAAAAGAAGAATTAACCGATGAGATTAAAAAGATTGCAGAACGGTTGTGGAATCGATTAAACACAGATGAGGTTTTGATAAAACGATTAATGACGCCGATAGATATCGAAAAAAGGGTATATTCGGATAGATTTGGATTATACGGCATAATAGATAAAATTGTGATCTTTGATGATGAAGAGATACCGAGTATTGTAAAACTTGGAAATTCTCCAAACATAGGTGTCTGGAAAGAGGATAGAACGCAATTAACGGCATGTATAATGTTATTGGAAGAAGAGACAGGAAGAGTTATTGGTAAAGGTGTCGTAGAGTATTTTAGATGCGGAAGGCCTGTATTAGTAGAGATAAACAGATATGATAGACGGCTTGTCTTAAATGTTATAGATAAGATAAAGAAGATACAAATGGGAAGACTGCCCGAGCGCGAAGATAAAGTATTTTGCAATTATTGCACCTATAAAGAAGAGTGTAATGTAAAAAGAAGTTTATTATCAAAATTTTTCTAAAATGGATGATGAGATACTCTGGACGGAGAAATACAGACCAAAAAGATTTGATGAGGTCGTAGGACAGGAGAGAGTGGTAGGTAGGTTGAGAAGATTGGTAGAGAGTAAAAATCTTCCCCATATTTTGATAAGCGGGCCTAAAGGATGCGGTAAGACTATGCTCGTTCTCGCCTTAGCCAATGAGTTATATGACAATTCGGTGGCAGATAACTTTACAATACTAAACGCATCCGATTTTTTCAATCTCGGAAAATCATATCTGGACAAAGAGGCAAGATTCTCAAGATTTTATAAAAAAGACGAATCGGTCGTATCAATCTTTAAAGAATCAATAAAAAAATACGCATCGATAGTGCCTTTTAACGTAGATTATAAATTGATCTTTATAGATAATGCAGAGAATCTGAGGCAGGATGCTCAAGATGCATTGAGACGGATAATGGAGAGATATTCTAATACATGCAGGTTCATATTTGCCACAACATCAAAATCTAGCATAATCTCGCCGATAAGATCAAGATGCGTCGATATATTCGTGCCTAAACTAGATAAGAGTCTTGTTCCGAGCATCTTGTTAAATATTTTGGATAAAGAGGGTATAGAAGTCACCAAAGATGGGATAGACTCGATCAAGGGACTACTATACGATATCGAGTTCGGGATAAATGTTATACAACTTGCCGCGAATGAGTATGAAGTAATAGACTCGGACGCGATACGGTATTCGATAAAAGAGATGGAAAAATCAGAATTGGATATCTGGATGGATAAATTATTCGGGCGATTAGAAAAGAACGATGCAAAAATCAAAGAAGAGATCGAAAGAATTACTCTGATGGAAGGATACGATGGCAAAGAGATCATAGAGGCTACTATAAAAAAATTAAATGAGATGAAAATCAGTGAGAGAAAAAAAGCGATAGCAACACTACTTATTTCAGATATAGATTATGATTTAACGAGAGGAAAGTACGATTTTATCCATCTCGAGAGACTATTTTTAAAGATTAAAACATTCTTATTCTCTTGATTCTGCTCAAAAAAAAATAAAAATAAGGATCTACGAATAGTTTTAATCGATAATTTTAAAATTTTGCAATTTTTTCATACGTTCTGCAGAATTATTAATTATGTTAATCACATACAAATTAGGTTATCCTAACATTTATATACGATATTAACATTTTATCATCCGTGCTTAGCAAGAATGAAGAAGAGTATTTAGAAGCAATGTATGGTCTTATCGAAGAGGGAGAACGGTTATCTACGAAGAATATATCTGAAAGACTGGGTATCAGCATGGCGAGTACGAGCGAGATGATGAAGAAACTCTCTAAAAAAGGGTATCTGGATTATGAGAGATATAAGAAGATAGAATTAACAGATAAGGGATTTAAAACAGCAAAAGAGTTAAAAAGAAAGCATAGATTGCTTGAAACATTCCTTTCAACAATCTTAAACAGGAAGGAGGTTCATACTGAGGCCTGTGAGATGGAGCATGCGATATCACGAGAGAGTACCGATGCGCTCTGTAAATATTTAGGCCGGCCTATAGAGTGCCCCGATGGTAAAGCTATACCCGGATGCGAGGATAAAGATTGTACCGAATGTTTAACGTCTACATTAGACCGACTGGAGATAGGACAGAAGGCAAGAATCATCGATTTTTTTTGCGGAAAAAAAGCAAAAATGCGACTTAACGAGTTAGGACTGGTCCCAGATAGCCGTATAGAAGTAACTAATAAAATCTCCAATGGTCCGGTCAAGATAAAAGTAAAAGGATCTGAGATCGCAATAGGGAAAGGTCTCGCTAAGAAGATACTAGTGATGAGAGAGTATGAGTGATAAAAGGATAAGGATAGCTCTTGCAGGGAATGCAAATGTAGGAAAAAGCGTAATCTTCAATAATTTAACCGGGTTACATCAACATATAGGAAATTGGCCCGGAAAAACCGTAGAGATAGCAGAAGGACGGTTGAAATTTGGAGATTATCTGATAGATGTCATAGACCTACCTGGCATATATTCATTCTCTTCTTTCTCTTCGGAAGAGGAGATAACAAGAGACTATATACTTAAAAATAGACCAGATGTAGTTATAAACGTTTTAGATGCCTCTACACTCGAAAGAAACCTTTATTTAACCTTACAATTGATAGAGATGGAGACGCCCTTGGTAATAGCATTAAATCAGATCGATCTTGCAAGATCTAAAGGTATCGATATCGATACGGATAGACTTAGCGAGATTTTAGGAGTACCGGTAATCCCGACAATCGCGATAAAAGGGGAAGGATTTTCAGAATTACTTGAAAAGGCAATATATGTCTATGAAAAAGGTTTAAAACCACAAAAGAAGATTGAGTATAGAACAGAGTTAGAAGATGCGATCGATAAGATATGCCGGCGGATAGGGATAAACAACAAAGAAGAGAGATATAAAGGATATCCCATACGCTGGTTAGCGATAAAGGTCTTAGAAGGGACTGAACCAAAAGATGTAAAGATAGAAGGTCTGGATGATATAATCAAACATCTGAAAGATAGTATAAAAGAAAAGGATCTGTTCTCTTATATTGCAACGGAAAGGTATCTCGTCGCGAGCAAGATAATAAACGAGGTACAGACGATATTAAAACCAGAAGAACCGTTTGTAGAGCGTCTCGATAGATTTTTTACAGATAATATCACCGGTTCGGTCTTTCTTGTCGTCTTATTTTTATCTATATTTTATCTCGTATTCTCATTTGGTAACATTGTCAGCACGTATCTCGAATCGATTTTATTAAATCTATTTACCAGCGATAGTTTTTTAGGCTTGATATACGAAGGATTTGTTGCAGGATTAACGATCGTCCTTCCGTACATAATACCGTTTTATCTCTTGCTCGGGATACTCGAAGATACAGGATATATTGCCAGGGCTGCATTTTTATCGGACGGATTGATGCACAAGATTGGAGTCCATGGGAAGGCAATAATACCTTTGATCCTCTCGTTCGGCTGCAACGTACCAGGATGTCTGGGATGTAGGATCATGGAAGGAGAACGAGAGAAGAACATCTCAATATTTTTATCGACCCTAGTTCCATGCTCCGCAATCAGCGTCGTGGTGATGAGCATTGTTGGGAAAAATCTCGGCATACAGTATGTCTTTCTTCTTTATGCCATTATTCTTGTCATTTTAGCTCTTCTCGGAAAAGTAGCCTATAAATTGGCACCTGGTGAGCCGTTAGGACTTATAATGGAGATGCCACCGCTCAGACGACCATCTTTAAAAGTGATAGCGAGCCAGACGGCACACCGAACGATGGATTTTGTAAAGATAGCATTTCCTATAATAATCATCGGCAGTCTTGTCATCGGGTTGCTCAATATACTTGGGCTGACAAGCACGATAGCAGACATATTAAGCCCTCTAACAGAAGGATGGTTATTGATTCCTGCATTGGCCGGTGTCGTCTTAATATTTGGTATCGTCAGGAAAGAATTAACCGTTACTATGCTCTTAACCCTATTTGGGACGGCGAATATCGCTGCAGTAATGACCGCACCTCAGATGCTGACATTTACTCTTACAGTTATGTTATATACACCATGCCTATCAACGATTGCAGCCCTCGTTAAAGAGATCGGCGGAAAAAGGGCCGTATATATTGTATTATTCGAGACCGCCTTTGCCTTCTTAGTAGGTGGTTTATTTGCACGGCTGTTTTTGTTAATCATGTAGAATACCCATCAATCGCCGTGTATTGATGGTTTTCTGCAAGAAGGAACGCTGTATTTGGATGATACCTGGATAGTAGATTCCGTTATATTGTACTCTTTATATAGATACTCATTTATCTTTGAGATGAGTCTTTCTTGACCGCGGGGATCATACTCATCATCCAATCGTGCATACGCAGAGAAGACGTATATATTGGATGAGACCACCCAGAGATGGGCATTAAACAATTCTTTGATCTCTGGAAACTTTTTCTTCACGTCTGATTTTATAATATCTGTATCCAAGCCGTTTGGTGCCATCTCCAATAAAATTCTCGTAGAATCTTTCAACACATTCCATGCCCAATACAAGATTATAAAAGATATCCCGATACTGATCAATGGATCTATGATATTCCAACCGGTGAAAGATATAACGATTGCAGCACCCAAAATACCGATGGATGATGCCGTATCGGCAATCATGTGATAAAATACACCTTTGATGTTTAAATCATCTTTAGAACTATCTTTTAGTATAAAGACGCTTATTATATTTACAATAAGACCGATTATCCCGATTAGCATCATCTGATAACTGATAATTTCTAACGGGTAGATGATCCGTAAAATTGCCTCGTAGATAATTAAAACACTGACGCAGAGTAAAAACAACCCGTTGATGAATGCAGCAAGTATTTCTGCTCTGTATAGGCCAAATGTTCTGTGATGGCACGGCGGTTTTCTTGCTACTACGATGGCAACCAATCCGGTTCCGATGGCAAAGCAATGAGTGAACATATGCCCGGCATCGCTTATTAATGCAATACTGTTTGTAATTAAACCACCTACCAGTTCGACCATCATTGTGATAGATGTTATTAAAAGCGATAAAATGAGCCTCTTCTTCTCTACACCATGATATTCGCTTAAATTTCCAGAAAAGATATCATGAGGCATCTGTTTTTCCATACGTTTTACCTCTTAACAGTTTTAGTTTAAGTTTTTGTATTATTTAAGTTTTTGTATTATTTAAGTTTTGATTTTTAATATCATGAAAAATATCAGGCATGTCTGCTGGTTTGTATCTATTTTTATACAAGATTCTTTTACTTTTAAACCCGATCTAAATAGATAAAAAGATGATTAAAATCTTAAGGGTAAGTATAACCAAAGAAAGATAAAACAGAATGATTAAATTGTTTAAAAAAGTCTTTCACCCATTATTCTTTCAATCTTTACCGAGCGTCTCGATCAGTTCATCCAGCGTCAAGTAAACCTGTTCGCCGCTTGCCAAATTTTTCAAAGTAAACCGATTATCTTCGATCTCTTTTCTTCCTACAATCACGGCAAAGTTTATCCCGACAGAGTTTGCATAGGCGAGCTGAGCCTTTAGATTTCGCCCCATAAGATCGGTCTCTACTACAAACCGCTTTCGAAGTTCTTTTGATAGAGTAATAGCATCTTTTCTACACTCCTCGGTGGCAACAACGAGTATCTTCTTTTCGTCTCTTTCACTCTCTTTAACAATCTCCATTATTCTATCAAAACCGAGTGCAAAACCCCTGGTACTCTCGGGTTTTCCTCCGAACAATTCGATCAGTTCGTACTCTCCTCCGCCACATATCTGTTTTTGAGCACCGAGCCCATGAGAATAAATCTCAAAGACGATACCGTTGTAATAATCCAGACCCCGTGCAATAGAAAAATCTAATCGGGGATGAATGTCATATGTGCTCAATAAATCCAATACTCTTTGAATGTCTTCTATCTCATCTTTCTCATCCGGATCAAAGATTTTTTCTATATCACCGAGATCAGAAAGATCTTTTAAATCCAATAAAGCGAACAAATCTTCCCCGTTTATCTTTTCATCTTTTAAAAAGGTATTAAGCGTATTATAATCTTTTTTATCGATCAAACGGAATATCTTTCGCTGTTTTTCTTCGTCTAACCCGCTGTTGCCTCGTGTTATCGATCTTTTAAGCAGAAAGATATCGCCTAAATGCAGATCAAAATCATCCAGACCGATGGCCCTTAATATATCCACCGAAAGGGCGATCATTTCAAAACTTGCTAAATCTCTTCTTCCACCAATTAACTCGACACCAAATTGCCAAAACTCCCTGAAACGGCCTTTTTGTGGTCTTTCATACCTGAAACAATTATCAAAATAGTATAATCTTAAAGGTTTTTGTCTATTTTGCATCTCGTGGATATAAACTCGGATAACGGGTGCGGTAATCTCTGGTCGCAACGCAAGCATCCGCCCTCCTTTGTCCTCAAATGCATATATCTCATTTATTATGCCCTCTCCCGATTTTAGCGTGAAGAGTTCGAGATGTTCAAACGTTGGCGTCTTGATCTCTGCATAGCCCCATCTCTCGGCAGTATCCCTCATCTTTTTCTCTACGGCTCTTCTCCTGCTCGTCTCTTCTGGAAGAAAATCTCTCGTTCCTCTCGGTTTTTCGATCACTTATATCAGATCTCCCATCCACATAACTCTTCTTTTAATACAGATAGCAATTTTGACATGTCTATGTTGGCTGTCGGGAAGAATAGCGGATGAACACTCTTTTCTTTTGGATAAAAATCCAATACACAGAATACCTCTGTAATATCATCGTCCCAAAGATAGACCGTTACCTTACCATCGGTCTCATCTCTTTCTATCTCAAAATGTGCATCGATCCCAAAGTCTTCTCTGACTCGCTCTATTATTTTTTTTAATAATTCATCCATAAAAGCCCCTCTCTCTCCATCACTATTGCAGAACATCCATCTTTGTAATAATAAGGGATGATATCCACTTCTTTAAAATTCATACTTTTATAAAGGTTTTTGGCAACCTCGTTGTCTTCTCTAACTTCTAATCGTATCTTCATTACACCTTTTCTTTCTAAAACATCGATTATCTTTTTTAATAAAGCTCTACCTATACCGTTACCTCTATAATCTTTTAATACAGCTAGACTGAATATTCGTCCTATCTTTTCAACCGTTACTAACCCTACCACGAATCCTACTACCTTGTTATTAACGGTTGCTACATAAAAACTATCAGGAAAAAATTGATAAAGTTCTATATAATACGTAGAATTATCTTCATTAAATGCGTTTAATTCTAACGCTCTTACTTCTGAATAATCACTGATACTAAACTGTCTGATCGTTACTTGAGGAGTATACAATTTTTATCCACCTTCATAAAATTTTTATTTATATTAAACAATTCTATTATAGGGTTATGCTATACAGCAATTTAGCCGAATATATTATAAAAAAATATGGGAATAATAAAGTGATCGAGATCGGTGTCGGAAAAAATTTCCAGCTCGGAATTTTACTATACAAAGATACCGAATATATAGCCACAGATATCTTTATTTCAGAAAATGCCCCTTTTAAGATCGTTATAGATGATATCTTCAATCCAGTAATATCATTATACAGAGATGCCAAACTGCTGGTCTCGATCAACCCACCTGAAGAGATACAACCGGAAATTTGTAAAGTTGGTAGAAGGATATCCTCCAATGTTATAATAAAACCGCTAAATGGAGAGATAATAGATTTTAAGAGGTATTATAACAAGGTATCCATAATAAACTATAAAAACTCTTTCTTCTACGAATTAAACATAGAATAACAGACAAAAGAATAATATAGGTATTGGAACAGGTACGACGATGTCTTCAACCGGCTATATACCCTTACTAAACATCTTCATCAATTTACTAGGCAATCCTCGTATATTACCACCTTTAAACATACCAAATGCCTTCTTCATCGTTTTGTAATAATTTAAAAGTTCTCTTACCTCGGCGATATCCGACCCAGAACCGATAGCAACACGTCGGATCCTGCTACTATTAAAACAGGTGGGATTTTCGAGCTCATACTCTGTCATCGAGTCCATTATGACCTTGTATTTGTCCAGTTTATACTTGGTCTTCTCGTAATCTTTATCCTTTAAATCGATACCGAGTCCGCCGAAAGGGATCATCTGGAGGATCTGATTGAACGGCCCCATCTTGTTTATCGCTTCAAACTGTTTATACATCTCTTTTAACGTAAACTTTCCTTTAAGTACCTCTTCTACAGCCATCTCGTCCGGTTTAACCGATTCTTGCACCCGTTCCATCAAAGATTTGAGATCGCCCAGCCCAACCAGTTTGGAGATAAAACTATCCGGATCAAACTTTTCCAAATCGTCTATCTTTTCGCCTACACCAATGAACGCAATACCACTACCAGTCTCAGATACAGCCGATAATGCCCCACCACCTTTTGCCGTCCCGTCTAATTTTGTGATTATCACTCCGGTTATTCCGATAGCCTCATTGAATTTTTTAGACTGTGCCTCTGCTTCTTGCCCTATTGCAGCATCCAAGACCAAGAATTTATGGTCGGGCTTAAGTACCACATCAATATCTTTCATCTCCTGTATCAAATCGTCTTCAAGCGCATGCCGTCCAGCAGTATCTACGATCTTGACTTCATACTCTTTCAATTCATTTAAACCGTTTTTTACCAATTCTACCGCATTTTTATTTCCTTTTTCGCCATAAAAAGGGATACCGTTCGCCTTACACAACTGAGATAACTGATCAAATGCCCCTGGTCTGAACGTATCTGCACCTATCACGGCTGTCTTTAACCCTTTTCTCTGAAAATACTTGGCAAGTTTTGCAGTTGTAGTCGTCTTACCCGATCCTTGAAGACCGACCATCATTATGTTCTGGCGTTTTAATGCTATTTCTGTGCCTTTACCCAGAATATTCGAGAACTCTTCATAGATTATTCGAGAAACGTGCTCCTTTGCGTCGAATCCTTCCAAAACCTCCTCTTTCAACGCTCTCTTTTTTATATTTTCAGAGAGTTTCATAACGAGTTTTACGTTAACATCTGCCTGTAAAAGAGCTCGTTGGATATCTTTTATGATCTCTTCCGCTACTTTTTTATCTATCTTGTTTGATCTTGCCAATTTATTAAACGATTCTTTAAGAGAGTTGCCCAAATTACCCAAAATCATTATTATTACCTCTTGATCTAATTTTATCCCTTTTATCTTTATATAATCTTTATTTTTATAAACTAGTCTCGAAATAGTTTTCAAAATATGAATTGTGTCTCAATCGTTGCATATTATGATAATCGTATATCGTGGTAACTTGGTAAATATTACGATTACAAACTTGTTTAGTATCTAACAATTTATCTTTGATTTAATGTTATTTAATAGTTATTATAAAGTATTCATTATAAAGAATAAAGTTAAATAAGATTCCATGCGAGCCGTCTATAAAAGGTTATTATAAAGATCCAACTATCTAAAAATGATTTAAAAAACAGATACAATAAATTATCCGCCATTCAAAAGATGATTATATAGGTCTATGACGCGCTTTCATCGAGATAAAACAGTAATCAGCCCTCTGTCTCACCATTATTACTGAATATCTTATCCAACAACCAATCTTCTTTGAAGACGATTAAATCATCATACGATTGACCAACACCAAAGAAAAAGATGGGTTTACCAGTTATGTACGAGATGGATATAGCCGCACCGCCTTTTGCATCTGCGTCTAATTTCGTCAGTATAGCCCCGTCCAATCCTATCGCCTCATCGAATAGTTTAGCCCGTTCTAACGCATCATTGCCTGCGATAGCCTCATCAACGAATATAGTCAAATCAGGCGAATTTATCCTTTTGATCTTCTGTAACTCTCGCATAAGGTTAGAGTTTGTATGCATCCTACCCGCTGTATCTGCCAGGACTACATCTATGCCTCTCGCTTTTGCATGCTCGATAGCATCATAAATAACCGCAGAAGGATCTGCCCCGT
>DUJX01000004.1:0-6466 GCA_013329575.1 Halobacteria archaeon
TTATAAGTGTGGCATTGAACAATTTTGAAGAATTTGAAGAAGTAAAGAAATGGCTTAGTACAGTTAAAGAGGGAAGCAAGAAAAGTTACCTTTCTGGGTTCAGGCTCTATGTTGAGTTCAGAGGAAAAAACCCAGAAGAATTGATAGATGAGATCGAAGGGGATAGAGAGAAGACAAGGCGGGAGAGAGGAAAGCCAGAAGAGATGCTGGAGGATTTCTACGAGTATTTATTGAACGACTTCGTGACAAGAAGAGAAGTAAACGGAAAAAAGAGGGACGGTCTCTCAAAGAACCTTGCCGCAATGTATGTGGCAGGAATAAGGAGTTTTTATAGAAGGAACGGCTATCCATTGATGTCAAAGTCGAAGAGAGGCGTCTCAAAGAAGGAGAACAGGAAAATGAGCATGACACCAAAACTTGTAAAGAAATTGGTCGATCATGCAACCACTTTGAGGGATAAGGCAATAATCTTATTCATGTTCCAGGGAGGATTCGACGTATCTACGTTATCTTCTCTAAATTATGGTGATATTGCACGGGAACTCAAAGACGGAGAAGACCCGCTGATGATCACGGTCGTTAGGGAAAAGGAAGAGGTTGAATATTTCACCTTCGTAGGTAAGGACTCAATAGACGCGATAACGGCTTATCTGGATGAAAGAAGACACAAAAGAGAGGAACTAACATATCAGTCCCCGCTTTTCTTAAAAGAGGGAAAGATGAAACTAAAAGGCGAACGAATCACGACGAATCTTGTACAGAACATGCTTAGAGACGTGGCCGTATTATCGGGCGTTGTTAGCGAAGAAGAGATGGATTCTGCGGATATGAATCCAGCAAGACCGCATGCTTTGAGAGCAGGGTTTTCTACGGTTTTAAGGCTGAACGGTTTCTCTGATGTCTTAGTAGAATTTATGTTGGGGCATTCTGTCCCATACGGTGGTGCTTACCTCATACCTCCGCCTGAAAAGATAAGAGAGATGTACAGAGAAATAGAACCGCAGTTATCTATAAACGAGGCAACGAAGAGCGTATCTGATCTGGAGAGAAGGATGGAAGAGAAGATGAAAATACATATGGAGATATTAGAGGATCAGCAGAACGAGATAAAAGAACTGAGAGATGAACTGAACAAAACGAGGGGACTTCTAACGTTCATAGAGGCGAATGGAATGGAGGATAAGGTTAACAGGCTGTATGAAATGATAAAATTGATGGATGAGCCAAAAATTAAGGAGATGCTGGAGAGATAGGCTGTTTTAGTCGTCATTTTCTTTCAAAGTTCTAATTTACACAAACGACCGTTTTCAAATTTAGGCTTTTTAGAGACTATTCAGAATATCTCAATTTTCATCATCTATCTTTTCTTGAGATGGCACTTCACTTTTGTCATCTATCCATTCCAGCAACGAATGTAACGCCTTTTCCATAATTATGCCCCGATTATCATCATTTGTTAAATAAAGGTATTCTTCCCAATATCTCTTTGCATCAGTGATATCGCAAATCCCTGCTTTTTCAACATCTTCTGGCGTCTTACCTTCCTCAAACATAAAGAATATCTTTAATTCATTGTTCAAACTCAAATGTGAAGAATAGTCATCAGGTATATACTCATATTCCTCATTCGAATATTCTTCATCTAATTCTAAATTCGGATTCGAAAGAAGTTCTTTAACATTTTCGATAAGTATACCTTCATTCTCATCGCTTTCCATGTCATATTCTTCTTTTTCTACCTTTTCTCCCTCTTCTATAATATTTATGCCCTCTTTCATATCGTTTTGTATCTGAAAATATTTTTCTTCAAAATATTTCGTTTGAAGATACTGAGGTCCATAAATTATTCGTTTGAAGGTCTCCATTCTTTTTTTCTCATCTTTAATTCCAAGGCAGTTGTATATGTTATGATACGTGCGCTGTATCAAAATGGTGTTATATGAATAGATCTTCTTCTCAACCATATCCAAATTCTCTATCAATCTTTTATTGTTAGGATCTTTCATAAGATCGTTCATCAATGAATACTTACAAAATAGGCAAAGGGAAATCTCCCTCTCGATCATCGTCTTAATCTTCTCCAAATATTGTTTATCTTTGTTGTTTTGGAGATTAGTTGCAGATCCCATATCTATCGTATCGTCTTCAGACGGATAGGCTGAATAGAATAGGTCATCTATTTGACATATCTCACTGGAAGCAGAATATTTCTCTATCGTACTATACTAAAACGCATTATATTTGAACTACCTCTTGATATAACTTTAGGAATAATTCCATATTTTACAAGGGGAACTTTCAATGTAATATGTCCAAATCCATTATCAACTTCATAGGGATTTGTATCAGCCTATACGGCTCACGAACTTGGAGGTTATGTTGTCATACCATCAAAGACGTTTGCTCCAATTTACAACCCCCACGAGGTTTTAGAGCTGATCGATAAATATAAAATAAAGTGGCTAACACTGGCAGCAGATATGGCGGGTGGTAACCAAATTTTGGACGTTCTGGACAAGGAACCAGACCGTTACAGTCTCGATTCCTTGGTACTATGGACTACTGTAGCTATTTTTGCTGATGTCAATTATAGAAAAATGACAATGGATCTTAATAAGCAGATTATAGGAATCGATCGTATTGGATCTACCGATCCAGGAATTGAAGCAATGGCTCTCTATTTTTCTCCAGATGATGAAGAATGTTCAAAAGCTATCTATGATCTAAGTCCACGTGTCTGCATTGTGGATGAAAAGAGTAAGAAGGTTAAAATGGGTGAGTTAGGCAAAATAATCAAAGATGCTGATTGGACCTCGCTACGCTATTATAAAGATGAAAATCCGAACAAGAAAACTTTTAAAGAGATTGATGGAAAAAGATGGTTTATTTGTGATGAAGAAGGAACAGTTGTTGAAGGAAACCGTTTCATTATTACCAAAGGAGCGGTGCCTGTAAAAATAGGTGGTAAAGAAGTTAGGGTACAAAAGATAGATAATACAATTGGTAAACATCCGGCAATAAAGATAGCAGGAAGTATAGGTATTCCAGATGAAAAACTAGGAGAAAGAATTATGACTGCTGTTGAATTGAAAGAAGGAGAGAAGACAACAGAAGATGAGATAAAAGAATTCTGTAAAGGAAAGATGGAAGAATACGAAATACCAAAACATATTGTCTTTTTAAAAGAGAATGAAATACCTGTAACTCGATATGGAGTGGTACGTTATGGGCCATTAAAGAATATGTTGAAAGAAAAAGGTTATCTATAAAGAAGATTGGGGCTATAGGCACAGGTATAATGGGTTCTGGGATTGCACAGGTTGCTGCACAGGTTGGTTCACTGTTTCGATGGTGGATGTTGAAAACAAGTATATTCAGAATGCATTTAATGTAATAAAAAACAGTTTAGAAAGATTTGTCAAAGCAGGGAAGATTACGGAAAATCAAAAGAATGAAATAATTGGGAGAATAAGAGGAACAAATGATCTGAAAGATGCTGTAAAGGATGCAGACATTGTCATTGAAGCTATTCCGGAAGAGATGGATCTAAAAAAGCGGGTATTTAAAGAATTGGATGAATATACACCTGATCATACAATACTTGCGACGAACACTTCTTCTTTAAGCATAACTGAGATTGCTTCTGCAACTAAAAGACAGGATAAGGTTATTGGCACTGCATTTTTCCAATGCAGTGCCAATGATGGAGATGGTTGAGATCATAAAAAGTCTTGATACATCAGATGAGACGTTAAATATCGCAATAGACCTTTCGAAGAAGATGAGTAAAGAGCCGATAATCTGCAATAAAGATTCGCCTGGGTTTATAGGTAATAGATTCTTCCCTTTGTTTATAAATGAGGCGATATACACCTTAATGGAGGGTATTGCTACAAAGGAGGACATAGATAAGGCAGCTAAGATAGGTTTACATCACCCGATAGGACTGCTTGAGTTGTGCGATTTCATGGGGTTGGATACGATACTACACGTCTTGGAATATCTGCACAGCGAACTCGGTGAGAAGTTTCGACCTTGTCCATTATTAAAGCAGATGGTAAGAGTCGGATATTTAGGAAGAAAGACAGGTAGAGGATTCTACACCTACGCAAAAGAGAGATGATAGATATGGATTATTTTATCTTTGGCCTTAAGGCCACCCAAGTAATACAATAAGCTAAACATCATTACAACAAGTTTAAGATATTCTTGGAAAGGTACTCAGGGAGCCTCCGCTATATCACTTAAAGCGTAACTAAATGTGTCAAAATAGTTTACATTCTTTGGTACTCCGGTCGTCCCAGCAGTGTATGGATTTAATGCGAGAATAAATTCTGTATTCGGCATCTCATCGGATGATTTTGAGATTAAATCTTCGTATAGGATCATGCCTTCCGGTGCTCTCTCTCCGACTACGATAAAATGTTCAACTGTCTTTAACCGATCTTTAATCGAAAGTATTATTTCTATAAGTTCTTCATCGAATATCAAAGCCTTTGGACTTGCCCTGTTTATAACTTCTGTCAATTCTTCCTCTCTCATATGCCAGTTCAAAAATGGCATTGGACAACCTATGAGAGAGCCTGCAAGAAATGATTCCAAGAATTCATTTCCATTATAAAGCAACTCGGCAAATTTATTTTTTGGTTTTAGTCCCAAACTCTGTAATCCATTTCCCAATATGAATACTCTCTCTTTAACTTCTTTCCAAGTAAACTTCTTATCTTCTGTAATTATTGCCTCTCTCTCTCCAAATATCTCCCACATAGATATGAATAAATTTGGAGCGATTTTATTCAATTTGAAGTTTGAAAGACTCGTTAAACTGTTCACAAATCCTGTTCTTCGTACCTTATTTAGAAGAATGGAAACGATATTCTCCGATTCCAACTGCCTTACTAAGGTTGCTAAAAGTCCCCAAGTCTGTTCCATCCTCAACAAATCTGGTAGTGCTTTCAAAGTGTTTACAAGACTTTTTTCTACTTTTTCACTCATTTATTTGCCCCCATATTTTTCTTTAACTTTTCTTCTCAATACCTTACCTACAGCAGTTACAGGTAAATCTTCAACAAATACAACGGATTTTGGTACCATATAACCGGCCATTTTTCCTCTACAGAACGCCTTTATTTCCTCCTCTGTTGCAGATTCTCCCCCTTTTAGTTGAACAACCGCTCTAACTGCCTCACCCCATGTCTCATCTGGTACTCCAAAAACACATACCCTCTCTATCTTTGGATGTTCATCCAAGATATGTTCCAGCTCATCCGCATATACCTTCTCACCTCCCGTGTTTATGCATTCCGATCCCCTTCCAACCAAATGAATATCATCATCCTCGTCTATATAACCAAAGTCGCCGCTATGGAACCAACCTCCCCTCATCGCTTCGGCTGTTTTTTTAGCATCTTTGTAGTATTCTTTCATCACCGCTCCGCCCCGATATAGTATATCTCTTCTATCTCACCAGGCTTTACATCCTCCCCTTTTTCGTTTACTATACGTGTTTCTTGTATAGGTCTCCCAACCGATCTATCCTTTAGCTTGCCTCTTGCTGTATCAAACCTGAACGTTGCTGCAGGTGTCATTTCGGTCTGTCCAAATATATCCCAAATGATAGCACCCGGAAAGTACTTAAGCATCCTTTCTTTCATCTTGGCGGGGTTAACTCCACCCCCCGTTACCAGTACCAATACAGAACTTCTGTCATATTTATCAAATTCCACAGAATCCAAGTGATCTAACACTTTTTTCCAGGCGGTTGGCGTATTAGAAAAGAATAATGGTTTCTCTCTATCAAGCATTTCCATTACCTTTTCTGGACTAAAACTGACCATTTCAGGGAAGAGCCAAGACCAACTAATTCCTAACATCGGACCAAGCATCATATTGGGGAAATAGGCATCATGAAATAATTGGAATCCCGTCCATACTCGTTTGAAAAATACTCATAACCACCACCGCATCTGCCTACAAACTCCTCGGTATCAATAACATCATCTTTTTCAGACATTCTTGATTTTCCTTTGCTCCAATCAAATATTCTGGTAAACGGGACTGACAGAATGTCTTGTCTTATCCTTATTGAGACTTCCCAGAAAAAATCATTAATCTGGTCTTTTAAACTCTTTTTCTTATTGTAACTCTTCCAGAACTGTAGCACCACTCCATCGTTGCCATCGGGCGTATCCTTTTTATCTATTCATCTCTCAATACCTTCTTCTATTCTATTTACAACAACCGATGGTGTGGCAGTTACCCTATATGCCGCCAATCTAAGTGGATCCCCCTCAATAAAAGGATTTATTTTGTCTTTTTCATCGATTTCAACACAACGTGTAACCAAAATCCGTATAAAAATACCTTTAAATGCTTCTGCATATGTGTCTTCTATCATTTTAGCAATGTTGATACTATCACATCCTTTTAGCCATAATTTATTTTATAAAATAATTTGATTTTATAT
>DUJX01000004.1:6519-9009 GCA_013329575.1 Halobacteria archaeon
ATCAAAGATCATAGTTAAATTTATATAGTTTTAATATTTATTTTATCTCTAGATTAAAAGAGGTTAATATGACTGGAATTGTATCATATGGGAGTTATATCCCACTATATAGAATCGATCGAACAAACATATATATGGCAATGGGATGGCTGAATCCAGCTTCTATGCTGCCAGGAGAGAAAGCAGCCGCAAGTTATGACGAGGATAGTGTAACAATGGCTGTCAATGCAGGTATTGATTGTTTAACCGGATTTAAAAGAGAATCGATAACCGGGTTATATTTTGCTACTACAACGCCACCTTTTTTGGAAAGGCAGAATTCTGGCATTATCTCTACCGCGTTGGACCTTTCTTCTGCTGTAAGGACAGAAGATTTCACAAATTCTATAAAATCAGGTACAAGTGCTCTAATTTCTGCATACGATTCTATTGAGGCAGGAACATCAGATAACATCTTGGTATGTTCATCAGATTGCAGATTAGGAAAACCCGGCGGTTATTTAGAAGAGATGTATGGAGATAGTGCAGCATCTCTTCTTATAGGCAAAAAAGACGAGATAGCAGAGATAAAAGGTAATTTTTCTATATCTTACGATTTTGTAGACCATTGGAGGGCAAAAAAGGATAAATACAACCGGAATTGGGAAGATAGATGGATTAGAGATGAAGGATATGGTAAATTTATAACAGAGTTGATATTTGGATTACTCAGAAAATACGACCTTAAACCTGACGATTTTTCTAAAGTGTGTTATCCCTGCATGTATGAAAGGGCACACACTTCAATAGGCACAAAAATGGGTTTTGGACTTGAGCAAATACAAGGACCTTTATTTACAGATATTGGAAATATAGGCACACCTTATCCGTTGCTTATCCTTATTTCTGCTCTTGAAGAGGCAAAACCGGGAGACAGAATCCTTTTAGCAAGTTACGGGAATGGTGGTGATGCGGTATACTTTGAAGTGACCGATGATATAGACAATATAAAAAGCAGAAGAAAAGGAGTAAAAAAGATGGTAGAATCTAAGCAAATGATAGATACATACGAAAAATATGCTGTATTTAAAGATCTATTAGAGATAGATAAGGGAGGACGGGGTGAAGAAGCATTTACATCTTTGTCAACATTATGGAGAGAAAGAAAGGCTGTTTTGGGTCTTGTGGGTTCAAAGTGCAAACAATGTGGTACGCCTCAATTTCCGCCTCAAAAGGTCTGTGTAAAGTGTGGTGCTGTTGATAAGACGGAAGAGTATCGTTTTTCGGATAAAAAAGGAACTATTTTTACATATACAGGAGATAATTTAACATTTACTCCTAATCCTCCTGCGATCTATGGATTTGTTGATTTCAATGATGGTGGGCGGTACATGTTTGATTTTACGGACTGTGAACTCGACTCGCTCAAGGTGGGTATGCCGGTAGAGATGAGTTTCAGAAGAAAGTATGCCGATGAGAACAGAGGTATTTACGGTTACTTTTGGAAGGCAGTACCTATACGTGAATAATAGAAGGGATGTAATATGGAAGGAATAAAAGATAAAGTAGCAATTATAGGAATGGGATGTACAAAGTTTGGCGAACGATGGGATAAGGGAGCCGAAGATTTAATGGTGGAAGCGTTTTCAGAATGTATTAATGATGCAGGAATAGAAAAAAAAGAGATACAGGCTGCTTGGCTTGGATCTTGTTTTGATGAAGTTAACGTGGGGAAAAGTGCCCTCTCTTTATCTACAACGCTTAAGTTGCCTTTTATACCCACTACGCGTGTAGAAAACTTCTGTGCTACTGGAACGGAGGCATTAAGAGGTGCAGTTTATGCAGTCGCATCGGGTGCATGTGATGTGGCTTTAGCGCTCGGTGTAGAGAAATTGAAAGATACAGGCTATGGAGGATTGCCTGAATTTGGCTCTGCAATGGGGACCAAAAATAGGCTTATAATGCCTAACATGACCGCCCCGGGTGGTTTTGCTATGATGGCAACAAAATATTTTGATAAGTACGGTTTAAGCCCGGATGATGGAAAGAGGATGCTTGCTCATGTATCAAGCAAGAGCCATCATAACGGTGCGTTGAACCCTAAGGCACACCTTCGCAGAGAAGCAAGTATAGATGAGATTCTCAATGCTCCTATCATTGCCTGGCCGTTAGGATTGTTCGATTGTTGCGGGGTAAGTGATGGAGCGGCTGCCGCGATAGTTGTGAGGGCTGAAAATGCTAAAAAATACAGCGAAGACCCTGTTTATATAAAATCACTACAGGTTGCGGTCTCTTCGGGTGAAGATATGCTGTTAAACTGGGATGGTGTCCATGTAGAACCGACTCTTCGTGCTGCACAGAGAGCATACAAAGAGGCAGGTATAAAAGAACCTCGTAAAGAAATAAGTATGATGGAACTTCATGACTGTTTCTCTATCACGGAGGCAGTGACCTACGAGGATTTAGGCATATCTAAAAGGGGAGAAGCCAAGAAAGATATCGAATCGGGAT
>DUJX01000116.1 GCA_013329575.1 Halobacteria archaeon
TCTGCTCTCGATGCGTCTTCTGCACCAACACAAACGAATAAATCATGTTCTTTTGCATATAAAATGGTCTCTTCTATCGCCTTTAAAACCCATGAACGATCTTTCCTGATATTTTCTTTTATATGAATATCCGAAACAGGTATGGAGATCAATACATGATCGACGCCAGTATTTATCGATGCATCAATATCAGATAAAATTGCCCTGTTCCATGTCATAATATTTGCATCTAATTCTTCTATAATCGCTTTAACACTTCTTTCTTCATCTTCACCCATTGCGGGAACCCCAACTTCGAGTTCATTTACACCTGCCTCCGTCAGCATTCGACCGATATTCATCCGCTCATCGTTTGTAAATACAACACCTGCGGCTTGTTCTCCATCTCTAAGTGTCGTATCAACGACCGTTATCTTTCTTTCTCTCATAGATAGTATATCCTGAATAACATGGTTCAATCCTTTTTGATGATCTAAAATCCTCTGAAATTCCATAATATCTTGTCTTTCTTACAACTTCAATTATTATACTATGTGATTTTTTGTGAAAAGAAAGAAAAATACCTAAAAAAAATTTGGAATACAGCAGAAAATCCTGCCAATCTTGAACATTTAATCATATTCTTCTCATCTCTACGAATCACCACAAACATACCTATCAACAAAGTTGGTTAGCAGGATTAATTCCGATCCAAAATCGTATTTGTAATCAGATCTAAAAGATATATACCCCCGTGATATCCCATTATCCCGTAGCGGTAATATCCAACCCGATCATATACTGGGAATCCACATCTGACAAATGCGACATCGTCTTCACCAGCAGGAATACTCTTCTTGCACATCGTGTTCCCAAAGAGAATATCTGCATCAGTCTCTTTTACTGCTTTATGAAGATCATACAGATCTTTTCCGTTCAAGATCTCACCATCAGATATTTCTTTTGCCGCATTCATGAAAGCATTACTTGACGTACTGCTTGCCAAGACAACAACCTCCATCCCGAGTTCAGATGCAAATTCTGCAATTCCTAGTGCAATATCAGGATCCGCAAATATAGCGGCTTTTTTTCCATAAGTGATCTGATGCACATCTACCATCGCATCTATCAGTTTTCCGCGCTCTTTTTCGATCTCATACGGGGCCACTTTCTCTGTAATATCAGTTATAACCTCAACAAATTGATCCGTCTTTGAAACTCCAATTGGGCATACTGCATTCGATCTCATTCCATATTTTCCTTCTAAAAATTTCGCAGCAGATCCTCCTTCATGTTCACAGAGTGAGATAACACCATAAGCATCAGTACATTTCTCTATCTCAGTCACGGTAGATCCTCCGTTTGGAAAAGGCGGCTTTGGCATGATGAGCGGGGCATCCAATGTATCAGAGATATCACTTATAATTGTATATGAAACATTGAATAAGTCGAGCATTTTTTTTATCTCTTGGATATCACCTGGATTTATCATTCCGGGTATTATATTCAATTTTTCGTTTGATTCATCGCATTCTTTCGAAAGATGCATAACGAATGCCTTCAATGCATTATCATAACCCGTAACATGTGATCCAACATAGCTTGGCGTATGTATCGTGACAATTGGAACTACATCTTTTCCTTCGGTCTCTTCCAGATCATAGATAGTTTCTCTTACAATTCCTTCAATATCATCACCTATTGTCTCGGAAAGGCAAGTTGTAATAACGCTTATGAGTTCTGGTTTTCTCCTCGTGATCACGTTATTTATCGCGGCGATCAGATTATCCCTTCCACCAAATACGGATGCACTCTCTCCAAGAGAGGTCACCGCGATCTGCACAGGCTCCCTGAAATGACGATTGAACATTCGCATCGGATATGCAGCACAGCCCTGCGATCCGTGGACGAGAGGAACCGCAGCATGTATGCCCAACGTTGCATACATAGCACCGATCGGCTGACACATTCTTGGGGGATTAATAGTTACACTTCGCATCTCTTCTCCGTATCATGCTCCACACCGGAGCAAAGATTGCTTTTTCTATATCTTTTGCAAAGTTTAAGAGCCCGGAATATCCTGCATACGGCCCAGTTTCATATGAATGACCGTTTATAAATGGAATCCCGAGCTTATATGCAAGATACTTCTCCTTCAACCCAGATATGAATATATCAGGTCTCAATTCGGTCAGAATCTCTTCGATCTCTATTGCATTCGGGTTGTCTATGATGATTGTTCCATCTTTAACACGTTCGCATATCTTCGCGTAATCTTCTTCGTGGCCAAAGGTAGTTGCAGCAGCGATCGTCTCGATTCCGATCTCACGAAACATTCTTACCCAATGCCATGCACGCGGAGCCCCCTGATAGATAAAGATTCGCTTTCCTTCAAACTTTCTTCTATATTCTTCTATCTTCGGATCTATCTTAGAAACCTCATCTGCTATGACTTCTTCTGCTTTTTCTTCCAATCTAAAAAATGCTGCCACATCCCTCAATGCCTTTGAAGTCTGTTCTATTCCAAATAAAGACTCCTTTATATAGGGAATACCATACTTCTCCTTAATCAGCTCGCAAATATACGGTGTTGATCTCTGACAATGCATCAGATTTAGTTTTGCCCTGTGTGCCTGTGCAATATCATCTATAGATGAATTCCCCGTAAATGTAGAGAGTATCCGTATTCCCATACGCTCGAACAATGGTTTTATGACCCATAGGTCTCCCTTTATATTATAATCTCCCATGATATTCATATCGTAATCTGTCGTATATTCAGGCTCTTTTGTTCCTACCACTTGTTCAAAAAGCGTGTCATTCGCGATATGATGACCGAGAGATTGACTACATCCCCTGAAACCTTCACAATTGAACCCAACGACCTTTATTCCGATTTCTTCTTCAGCTTGTTTGCAAACAGCTTTTATATCATCTCCTATGAGCCCAATTGTACATGTTGCATATACAAATACTCCTTTTGCCTCTGGAAACTCTTTATACGATTCTATTATCGCATTGTAAAGTTTCTCATTGCCGCCAAAGATTATGTTCTTCTCCTGCATATCTGTAGAAAAGCAATATTTTTGATGAAATTGTGGATTATCCGATAGATTAGGACGAGTCCCTCCGCCCCATGTCCAATAAGCACAGCCGATAGGACCATGTACAAGATGAATAACATCCTTCACCGGGCCACCAACAACACCCATACAACCAGCATAAGTACATCCACGCTCTGTAAAATCTCCTGGTGTTGTCTGTATATTGCATAGTGGTAAGATCTCCTCTGTTGAATCTTTAACGTATGTGTGTTTCTTCCGTTCTGGAATAGATTTATCACAGTTTAAAAGTGTCAGTGGCATCAAATTGCCTCCGCTCCAATCTCTCCAGTTCTTATTCTTATAGCATTTTCCACTGGACAGACAAATATCCTACCATCACCGATTTCTCCTGTCCTACAGGTTTCCATTATAATATTGACAACTTTATCTACCTTTTCATCCGGCAGAACCATTATCAGCATTCTCTTTGGGATATATCGCATATAGTTTCCTTCCGTGCTTTCTGGGCAGATAGTGGTAGGAGGATAAATATGCAACCCTTTCTGTTTACCTTTTCCAAAGACCGCCTTTGCTGTGACTGATGGGAAATCTGCATCTGCAAGAGCTTTCTTTGTCTTTTGAATGGCGTTCATTCTAATTATTGCAACCACTTCTTTCATTCTTGTTCAAACCCCCTCTTTGCCTGTTCTGATCGTATATGCCTTCTCAACTTCTGTCACGAAAATCTTTCCATCTCCAAAACCTCCTGTTCGTGCATTTTTTTGAATAGTAGATATTACATTTTCACAATCCACATCATCAACCACGAGCATAAGTAATACCTTTGGAAGCTCATCGTATCTTGTTTGCCCGATTTGAATCCCCTTTTGTTTCCCTCTACCGAAAACATTGATCTTGGTGAGAGCATTGAAACCTTCTTTCTCTAAACTATTTACGATCTCTTCCACCTTTTCCGGTCTGACAATTGCTCTAATCATCTTCATTCTATAGCTCCAAAATCGACCATCAATTTTTCAAGTGTTTCATAGGAAATAGGCCTTGGAATCGTAAAATCATCGTTATCAATTATATTTTGAGCCAATTTGGAATACTCCTTTGCCTGATTAGATTCAGAATCATATTCAATCACGGTCTTCCTATTGATCTCAGCCCTCTGAACGATTTTATCTCTAGGGATAAAATGAACCAAATGTGTACCAATAGCATCCGAGAATGCTGTTAAAAGCTCAAGTTCATTCTCCACATTCCTGCTGTTGCAGATTATGCCTCCAAGACGAATACCGCTATGTTCTGCATATCTGGTTATACCCTTAGCAATATTGTTTGCAGCATAAAGTGCCATCAGCTCACCAGATGCCACAATATATATTTCTCTCGCCTTTCCTTCTCTCATCGGCATTGCGAACCCACCACAGACAACATCGCCTAAAACGTCGTAAAACACAAAGTCTAGATCTTCTGTATATGCTCCATTCTCTTCCAAGAGATTTATCGCCGTAATGATCCCTCTTCCAGCACAACCAACGCCCGGTTCTGGCCCTCCAGCTTCTACACATTTTATTCCACCAAATCCAATCTCCAATACATCTTCGAGCTTCACGTTCTCCGCTCCAACTTCCCTCAATGTGTCGAGCACCGTTCGCTGCCTCTTTCCTCCCATCAACATCCTCGTCGAATCCGCCTTAGGATCGCATCCTATCTGCAGTATATGCTTGTCCATCTTTGAAAGCGACGCAGTCAGGTTCTGCGTGGTCGTTGATTTTCCTATTCCGCCTTTCCCATATATCGCCACACGTCTCAAATCTTCTCTCATGTATTCACATCCTTCTTTATCTTCTCTATTAGTTTATTCACAATCACTTAATTTAGTACCTCCGTTTTATAGTTAAACCCACCATCTTAAAAAGATATTTGAGAAATACGCATAAAAGTTATGAAAACTTCATAAGACGATTAATCAATCTTTGTTTCGATTTTAAAATTATATTCAGTATTTTTTTTAGATTTATGCTAACATTAAACAGTTTTAAAGTAATTTAAACGATTTATCTAATTTTAAATGCGCAAAATTCTCTCCGAAATATTCAATAACAATTAAAATAGGTTTTAATTTGTCTGGATCATATCTTTTGTTCGTAGAAATCAAATAAACGTCTTTTATAATGATTATTTTTATAATGATTAAATAGCATTTTCAGTATCAACGTAAAACACATAAATTTAATATAGAAGTAATAGTAACAATAAATTATTTATTAAAAATGATAAATAAAGAAAAAAGTATACAATTAACTTTATGGAGTATTTATAATGAAAGAAGGATTATATAGGAAAATAGGCTATTTTTGTACTTTTACACCAAAAGAACTCATACATGCAGCCGGTTTTACTCCGATCAGACTTTTAGCGGATAATACACCTATAAATCGTGCAAATGCATATATTCAGAATTACTGCTGCTCGCAGGTAAAAGGTTGTCTTGAAAAGATGCTTAACGGAGATTTAGAACTGGACGGTGCCGTTTTTACCAGAAGCTGCGACTCTCTTATGCGTCTTACCGATATATGGGAGCTAAATTCTAACATTCCTGTCTATGACTTAGAGTTTCCTACCAATATTGGAGATAAAAGTAAAGGATATTTCTTGAATGAGTTATTAGACTTTAAAAAATGGCTTGAATCGTTAAATGGGGATGAAAAAATAACGTTTGATAATCTCAAAGATAGTATTATGCTTTATTATGACTTAGATAAGAAATTAGATAGATTATACTCTTTAAATCCGGAATATAACCTTGCTATCAAGGCTTTAACCTCCAATCCGGCCATTGCTTTAGATGAAATAGAAAAGAGACTCAATCATTTAAATAATCAAAGTATGAATGAGATTGAGAAAAATATAGATAAAAAAAAGGCTAAAATTTTAGTAACAGGCAGTATCTGCCCCTCCACAGATATATACGAGATAATACAAGATTCAGGCTTTTCTATAGTTGATGACTTCTGTACGGGAACCCGATTTTTTAAGAGTGATGCTATTTTGCCTGAAATAAATAATATGGACGACGCAATGAATTTTTTAATCCAAAAATACTTTCTAAAAGCCCCATGCCCGACCAAACATTATGATAACGACAGACGATTTGCATATATATTAGAAAAAGCCAAAGATGTCGATGGAGTAATCTTTTTGTTAGTAAAATTCTGCGAACCTCATTTCTTCGATTATCCACAATTAAGAAAAAAGATAGAAGAGATAGGTAAAAAAACGCTCTTGCTCGAGTTTGAACTTCCTATTACCTCATTTGATCAGATTAAATTAAGAATAAACGCTTTTAGTGAGATGTTTTAAATAATAAAGGTGTTAAATGGAGAGAAAAAGTATGATTAAAAAATTAGAGACAAATAAGAAGATGGGCGAACTGTTACAAGAATACTATATCAGAGGGCTTTTTGAAGATTACAGAGCATGGATAACAAGCGGCGGACCTGTAGAGTTTCTTTATTCTATGGGCGTCTATCCAGTTTATCCTGAAAACCATGCTGCATTGATCGGTGCTGCAAAGGAGGGGGTGAATTATGCCAGTATATCCGAAGGCGATGGATATTCACAGGATCTCTGTTCATACGTCCGGTGTGATATAGGGGCTATAATATCTGGTAATAGCCCGGTGGGTGGTCTTCCTGTCCCATCATTCCTCGTCTCAGCTAACAATATCTGTAATACGGTGGTAAAATGGTACGAAATACTGAGCAGGACATACGATGTTCCCTTATTCTTGTTGGATATACCATTTATCAGAAAAGAGATGAAAGAGAACTACATCGATTATGTCGAATCGCAGATGTACGATCTTATAAAATTTATCTCAACGATCACGGGAAGAGATTTTGACGAGGACGAGTTTTACAAAACGGCCGTCTTATCGATAAAAGGAATAAAAAGTTATGAAGAAGTACTAAGAATGGGTGCACATAAACCATCCCCATTAACATGCTTCGATGCTTTCATAAATATGGCTCCTATCGTCTGTCTTCGAGGTACAGAGGCGCCTATTAATTTTTACGAAGGTATGAAAGCAGAATTGGATGAAAGGGTTAAAAATGGAATAGGAGCGGTTGATAATGAAGAGGTTCGTCTATTGTGGGATAATATTCCCATTTGGTACGGGCTGAGATGGCTTGCAGACTTCTTCGCCGAGCATAATGCCTGTCTCGTCGCGGATACCTATACCAATGCATGGACTTTTTTTGGCGATTTGGATCTAAATAACCCGATAAGAGGGATGGCACAGGCATATTCGCCGATCTATTTGAACATAGGGATAGAGAGGATGGCCGAGGTAGTAAACAAGCTCATCGATATATACGATATCGACGGGGTCGTCATGCATAGTAATAGGAGCTGTAAACCGTACTCTTTCAGCCAGTACGAGTTACAGAAGATGTTGGATGTTCCTTCCGTCATAATAGATGCAGATCAAACGGATTACAGGGTTTTTTCACAGGCACAGATAGAGACAAGATTAGAAGCATTCCTCGAAATGCTCCGCTGAAGTTCATTCTTCGTTGAGTTAGGAACTACTTTGTTGCTAAAAAAAGAAATATATCATCCAAGTGGCACGAAATATAACATATATTGCATCCGAGATCTATCGCACTAATCGCTTTGCCTCATCTTAGACTTTGCAATACTACGTGAAAAGATAAGATACAGATTGATGTATGAATAAGTCAGAATTAGGCTCAAAAACGGCAGGGCTTCCTCCAGGAACTCTTGTCCATGTAGGTATCGCAAGAGATGAGAAAGTAAAAATCAAAATCATCGACTATGACGAGACGCATGTCGAAGAGATGGAGGTAAAAACGGTTGAAGAATGTCTGCCTTTTATGGACAAGCCCACCATAACATGGATAAATATAGATGGGATACACGATCTTGAGATCATAGAAGCGATAGGAAGATATTTCGGCATACATCCCCTCGTCTTGGAAGATATTGTTAATACGAGCCAGCGTCCTAAGATGGAGGATTATGCGGATTACCTATTTGTAGTCTTAAAAATGGTTTATTACGATGAAAAAGAGGATGATATTAAGATAGAGCAGGTAAGTTTGATTTTCGGTAAAAATCTCGTGATCTCTTTTCAAGAACAGAAAGGAACTGTATTTGACCCGATTAGTGAGAGAATAAGGAGTAATAAAGGCAGAATAGGTAAATTAGGGGCAGACTATCTTGCATATGCCTTGATAGATAATATTGTTGACAATTATTTTATGGTCTTAGATAGGGTTAACGATAAGATAGAAGGTATAGAGGATGATTTGGCAGATGATCCGACACCGGAGACATTACAGTCAATCCACAAGATGAGAAAAGAGATAATATTTATACGCAAGTCGATCTGGCCATTAAGAGACGTCATTGGAGGTCTGGAAAAAGGAGAATCAAATCTTATTCAAGAGTCAACACGGATATACTTACGAGATGTTTACGACCATACGATCCAAGTGATGGATACGATCGAGACGGCACATGACATATTATCCGAGATGCTGGATATTTACCTATCTAGTTTGAACAACAGGATGAACGAGGTTATTAAGATGCTGACCATCATAGCCACTATATTCATACCGTTGACCTTTATAGCAGGGGTATATGGGATGAACTTTCAAAATATGCCGGAGCTCGGCTGGCGCTGGGGTTATTTTGTAATCTTGGCCGTGATGGCCGCTATAGGCATCTCAATGGTAGTATATTTCAGGAGAAAAAAATGGTTATGAAAATTACTTTCATGCCCCTGCTTAACATTTTCATCCAAGATAGATATACATCTCATACAAAACCCGTTTATGCCGTTTATAACGTTTATAATACTATGCATTTGAGTGAAATTGTAAATCTTCAAACTTGCTTAGGTTATTTGACCGATAAATGTTTCTATCATCATCAATTATTAAAGCATCCACATTATCTAGAGAATTTACTAAATTTAATCCTTCTTCCGGGCCTAATACGAAGACAGATGTTGCCAATGCATCAGCATCGATCCCTTTATCCGCAATAATAGTCACACTTATGCACTCTGAAGCAGGATATCCCGTTCGTGGATCTATTATATGATGTATCTTCTTAGATGGATCAAAATATCGCTCGTAGTTTCCTGATGTCGCTACTGCTTTATTAGAGATATTAAACGATGTTATATAATTGTCTAGGTCATCAGGATCGCTAAGAACGATTTTCCAGACACCATCACCGGCTACCATATCCCCGCCGATATTGACGAGCGCCTTATCAAACCCTTCATCCTTTAGTATCTTTAAAGCTCTATCTGCTGCATAACCTTTGGCTATACCACCGAGATCGATCTTTACCCCATCAAGGAAAATTCCGTTATCATCTATCAATATCTTTTTATAGCCAATACGGCTAAGTTCGTCTTTTATCACTCTGTTTTGCCTCTCTGAATCTTCAGTCCAGAGCCCCTCTTTCCATAAATTTAAGATAGGATGTATCGTCACATCAAAAGCACCACCCGAAACATCTGAATAGTATACTGATTTTTTGATGAGATACTCTAATTCAGGGGTAACTTTCTCTTTTGTTAAATACCCATTAGTATTGAGAGCATAAATAATACCATCCTCGTTATAAAATGACAAAACATTTTCTATCCTTTCGATCTCAGAAAATGCTTTATCTATCGCTTTATCCACATTTTTTTTGTTAAAAAGAGTGCTATCTACACTTATTGTTACGAAGGTATCCATATAATTTCTTGTTTCTACGGTTTTGATCGGTACAACGAACATTACGGATAAAACAGAGATAAACACGATCAAAATAATAAAAATAATCGATTTATTCTTATGACTCATAAGTAGCACATCTTATCAATCGGTACAACCTTTGTCACATCGATTTTTTAACCTCTTTTTGAATATTTAAAANNAAATAGATCTATAAATAAGAATTGATAAATATTTTCGGAGGATAAATAGGTTTATAAAAATTAGTGGATAATAAATATTAATATATATTATATTATTAAATATAAAATATGTCTCTTTTCTTATATATAGATAAGAAATCTTTATATATTAGTGATAATCTGTTGATATCGTGCATAAAATGAGAAAGAGTAAAAATAGCACTAAGACGGAGTATGACGGTATCGCAGATATACATTCGCACACATGTTATTCTGGTTTCAGTCAATTATTTCATTTTTTAAAATATCCTGAATCGGTCACTACCCCCGAAAAGATGGTAGATAAAGCGATAAAGAGCGATATAGATGTGTTATGCATCACTGATCATAACGAGATAGATGGTGCCATCAAAGCTCAAAAATATGCAAAGATAGATAAGTTAGATATCGATATCGTGATCGGAGAAGAGATCACTACCGCCGATGGAGAACTTCTCGGAATTTTTTTGAACGAACGTATCCCGCGACAGCTTAAAGTAGAAGAGACGATCGAAATAATCCATGAACAAGGTGGTTTAGCCATAGTACCGCACCCGTTTAGTTATTTTTGTCCTAGTTTAGGTTGGAGAACAAAAGACCTTCCAATCGATGGTGTAGAAGTATTAAACGGTGCTCATATCGATCCGTACGTTAACAAATTGGCTAAAAAATTGTTTACAGGCTATTTTTCAAATGTAGGAGGGAGCGATGCCCATTCGCCTAAGATGATGGGTAATGCTTTTACGAGATTCAACGGAAGAACAGCCGATGACCTTTATAGTGCAATAATCCATAAAGCAACCGAACCGGCCGGTAAATCATCACCATTGAGACATTGGGTATATTGGACTATGGAGATTGCCTATGGTGTCTTCGACCGCTTAGCAAGACCAGAGAATAATAAACAGACGATCAATAAGAATATAGATGGGTTTGCAGATCCTCTCGCCTTGATAGATAACCTGAGCATGGGTGAAAAAATAATTGCAGGTTGCGGTTGCGTAACATTTATGGGAACGCCATTGCCTTTGCTGTGCGGCATAATAGGCGAAGGATGGATGCGATGGAATGGGCATAAAAAATGGAACGAGATAACAAAAAAATAAAGTCTTATACAAAAGTGTATAATAGAGATAAATAGTAAAAGAATATTCAATTTAAAATTATGTTTATCCAATCCAAAGATATCCAAAAAACAGATGATTTTTTTTTAGATATTTTGACATTTTCAAGATCAGATAGATTTGATATAAAAATACGAATTGTTACCAACGATGATTAAGATTAATACGGTCAAAAACAAATAGAGATCTATGTCAAAAATTGTAGTAACTTTTGACGCAGATGAACAAGAAAGATCTCTTTTGCATGATATGTTAACGGAACAGATAATAACTTATCTCATGGATCTTTCTGATAAAGACCGTTCGATTGCNNGGAGCTTATGCCGTACCTATCGCAGAACATGTGATGGCATTGACTCTCGCTTTAGCGAAAAACCTTTTCATACAACATAAAAAGCTCTCTAATGGCGAGTTTGACCAATTTTCTCCCAATGTATCATTGAAAGATAGTGTTTGTGGAATACTTGGTCTAGGCGGAAACGGAAAGGCGATAGCCCGTCTAATGAGATCGTTCGGGGCCAAGATTTATGCCATAAACACGAGTGGAAAGACCGATCTGAATGTAGATTTTATTGGAACATTAGAAGATCTTGATTATGTCCTGTCAAATTCAGATATTATCGTCATCGCTCTACCATTAAACAAAGATACGAGAGGACTGATAGGAGGAGAAAAACTCGAAATTATGAAAAAGGACGCTATTCTTGTAAATATCGCGAGAGGAGAGATCGTAGATGAGTATGCTCTCTATAAACATCTTAAAAATAATCCTCGATTCAAAGTTGGAACTGACGTCTGGTGGGTTGAGCCTTTCAGAGATGGAAAATTCCAGACAAGATATCCATTCTTTGATCTGCCAAATTTTCTCGGTTCGCCTCATAATTCTGCAATAGTTCCAAACGTTATTTTAGACGCGACACATAACGCTGCAGAGAACATCCTTCGATTTTTAAAAGGAGAGACGTTAAAAGGAATAGTACGAAGAGAGGAGTATATATGATGTATATAACGTAAATCTATATCAAAACGGTGATAAACAAAGAAATATCTTTTATTCTCTTGACACCGTATGGTTAATTATAACATAGCAGAGTAGGTTTATACCAGCGACTATCCCACCACATAACAATACCGTAAGCACCAAATGCAACTCGGCATATTCTCCTATTAAAAATCCGATAAACACACCAAGTCCTCCGCTAAAACCACTAATCAATATTTGTTGTTTTTTGCTCAATCTCTCAAATTTATCTGTTTTTTCATTAATCTCTTCCATTTATCATACTACCATCCAAGTAATATTAATAATTATAAATGTAAATACGAGTCTTATATAAAATTGTCAGTTAATTTATTACAGTATTGTATCCTTCTTTAATCGCGGATATTCGTTATTTTAAGATTGAGTCTATAAACGCAACCACAAGCTTGAGCAGGTTATCAAGGTCATTTAGATCGACCATCTCAACAGGAGAATGCATATACCTGATTGGAAACGAGAGCATCAAGATAGACGACCCTTTGGATTGAAAATGCATCCCGTCCGTGAATCCACCAGTAGGACCAAACTGTAATGGTATCCCTTCCTTTTTGGCAATCTTTATTGCTTGCTTTGCCAGATTTTTATCAGAAATAGAATAATGGTCCATCATCCGGATCACAGGACCTTTACCGAGAGACGCGGGCCCAAAGTGATAAGGTACATCGGGTACATCTGCACACGCATAAGAATCAATGACCAAGACGATATCCCATCGACCATTGTTAGATAATGATCTAGCGCCGATGCTACCAATCTCTTCTTGAACAGTCCATGCAAACGTTATTTTATCGTTTTGACCCTGCATATCCGTTTTTTTACAAATGCTCTCCAATACCTGAATGAGCAATGCGCATCCTACCCGATCATCCAGACTCCTCGCAGCTATCCTGCTTTCATGCAGATGCAAAAAATTTTTTTTAAAGCATATAGGATCCATACTCATCACGCCTATCTCTTCCGCCTCTTCTCTGCTGGATGCTCCTATATCTACATAAACCTCGTCCCATTTAGGAACCTTATGATATTTTTTCATCTCGATATCGTTCAAAGATGGCATGAGATGTGGTGGCCGTATACCGATAACGCCAGGGATCGGCCCATTATTAGAATAGACCTCTATTTCTCTACCAATTAACAACCTATCATCCATCAGCCCGATCTTTCGTATCCTTAACGAGCCATCATCCTCGATATGGCTTACAACCATGCCGATCTCGTCCATATGAGCCGTTAACAATATAGTAGGTCCGTTAGACGCAATATCAAAATTATCGGATTGTAATCTGGTTGAAAAAGAATAAGACGGGTCTATTATTGCTATTAGGTTTCCAATACCGTCGGTATAATAAGATCTTGTATAATTTTTTATTTTTTCCTCAATAAAATTTTTTACGGGCTCTTCATATCCAGAGACACCAGGTTTTGATACTAAATCTTTTATTAGTTCTATTGAAAAAGGCATAGATATTATTATGTAATCTCTATTAATGTATTTTTGTAGAACAAATTATTGTAAGATAAATAAAAATATTCAAAAGATCTTAAAAAGAATTGATGCGCGATGGATGAAGATAAAGAGTTTAGCGAGATTATACGATATACAGTTCCAGGATACATTATAAGTCTTATTTTAGGCACTTTTTTGGATTTTTTTGAATTTAAACTACATACAGCAGGACAGATCATCATCAGGCTATTTGCTGGAGAGGGTGAGAGCATATTTGAAGGATTTTTTGCGATAAAAAAACGGTTAAGCAATTCAAAAATAACCATGGCAGAGGCCTACGGATGGGGTAAAATGATCGGTATGTCTTTTCCTATCGTGTTAGATCTGATCAGCCGTCTGATCGGAATAGATGTATATGGAGCGGAAGGATTTTATATTCCTTATTTTTATGCAATGAGCGACCAGATTGGTGCGAACATCTCGGGTTTGATCTTTATCCATCACGATGAGAAAAATTGGGCCAAAACGATGAAAAAATATGTAAAACACCCGGTTATGTTGGCAAGTTTGATCATAATTTTTGCCGTCCCGATCGGTCTCTTTATGGCAAGAATTTTAGGTTTTTCACCTACAACGCATATACTTACCGCGTTAGAAACAATATTTGCAAATATTTGTTGGTTACCTCCATTGGTCGGATGGATTAGTGAGCATAACTCAAATAATAATAGATCTGATAAGCCTCGTTAAATGTAAGATCAGATGTGGATAATAGATAAGTATCAGGTAATCCCTTCTCGGTATATCTCCTTGGCTTTGATCAGGTGGTATAAGGTCTCGTTTACATCACAGTCAAGCATATATTTCCTGCCAATCTTTACGATCTCCCCGTTTATCTCGTCTATCTCCGTTTTTTTGCCTCGATCCAGATCTTGTAACATAGACGATCTGTTCCTCTCGGTCTGTTTTGCAACCATTAATACGTCTTCTTCGTCCAAGTCCACGTTTATATTAACCTTTTTTGCGACATTTATCGCTTCTCTAACAGCTTTTTTACTTATTTCGCTTAAATTATTTATTTTATATATATATCCATTCTCTAACCCGGTTATCGCACTAATAGCGTTTATACCCACATTGATTATAAGTTTATTCCACAGTTCTTTTTTTATATCAGAGGTTATGATCGTATCGATCTTTGAATCATCAAATATCTTCTTGACCTCTCCTACTCGTTCTGTAACCCTGCCATCCATCTCGCCTATTACGGTCTTTCCATACCCTGTATGTCTTACCTCGCCAGGACCGAGTAGTAACGCACCATGAGATGTCGTGCCACCGATCACATGGTTAAGTCCTATTATTCGGGCGATTATCTCTTCATTGTTGATTCCATTTTGTATGCTTAAAACCACGCTATCTTCCTTGATTAAAAGAGATTTAGCTGATTTTTCTGTATCATACGCTTTTACCGTCATTAATATTAAATCAGATTCAATAGGAGAGGTATATGCCTCAGGATATACGTAAAAATCGTCCGAATTGTAAATATGTAATCCATTATCTCTTATCTTTTTAACCTGCCAATCTCTCCCGATCAATATTACTTTATGACCAAATTTAGCAATCAACCCACCAAACAAACAACCGATCGCCCCAGCACCCATTATCATGATATCTTTAATCATAATGCCCCGTTCTAATTTTTAGTTTTATTTATATTAATGTCTATTAAAAACATCATTAAAAAATAAAATTGCACGGAGATATTACCGGTTTTATCCCAAATCTCGATCGGCGGTCATCAGTCATCACTACAATCTGTGTCACGTCATCAAATATCATCATTTACTCTATCAGGTTTATTTTTGCTTAATGGTCTCTCAACAGAGATATTTTTGCACTCTTCCACACATTTAAGGCATCGTATACAGCTAGAAGAGTTTGGTCTTTCATATACCTTTATATTCATCGGACAGACCTTTTCGCATCTGCCACACTTTGTACAACCATCATCCACCCTTAACCTAAGACCGCTTATCTTATTGAAAAGGCCTAATATGGCACCAAGCGGGCAAAAAAGTTTGCAAAAAGGCCTGCTGAAGATGAACATCATTAAGATTATCGCTATTAAGATGCTTACCTTGAACCAGAAAAAGAGATTTATATCGAGACCTAATAGCAAGATTGTAGGTATTCCTGCCTCCAGAGTGCCAACAGGGCAGATCGTACAAAAGAGAGGAATTGCCATGAAGATTGGCGCGAGAAGAACGATCCCTAAAAATATGTATTTTATGATACCGTATCTCTCCGGTATATCCCTTTTTTTTAAGAAGGGAATCTTGATCTTGTATAAAAGATCCTGAATTAAGCCGAATGGACATGCCCATCCACAGCTGAGCCTTCCAAATAACGAACCGACGCTCCCTAAAACCCCTGCCGTATAAAAAGGGATCGTACCGATACCTATAAAATACTGAAGAGTCCCTATAGGACAGGAAAAAACGGCCAAGGGACAGGAATAACAGTTCATTATGGGAAATGGAAGGAACATCAATGGTTTTAAAAATAAAGAGTTCGCTAATATAATGAAAAAAGTCTGCACTTTGAGTCTTAATGAACTGATCTTATTTCTGCTATTTTTTAACATCTTACTGCGTGTAGCTTTTTGGCTTATTCATATCATGATATCGAAAAACATAAATGGGCGGATAAAGACGGATGAAAGACATAACGGGTCAGTGTCACTTTATTCCAATACAATAGGTGCATAGTACCTGAGCATGGTTAAACACGATCGTATGCTCGTGCTGGATCATACCGTATACCAAAGAGATTAAGAATAGAGGTAATCCAACCATCCAATACCAATCAATGCTGTTCTTTAGATTCATATTATACAGGATCTAATAAGATCTTGACTCGCTTAAATCGTTTAAATGTTTAAAGTATCTCTTGATCGCTCATCGTCTTAAAAGATACTTCTACAATCTTTTTTAAAGATGGTTGAGTGCCTCATTTACCGCTTTATCGAAATCGTCTACGTTTCTCTCTCCCTCTATTCGATATACTTCGTTCCCTTGAAAATCTGCAAATATAACCGTTGGAACGGGCATAGACATACGACGACCTAAGAACCCACTCTTTTTATATTTATCGACTAAATCTTTCTCTTTATCTGCATTTATCTTGAGACAGACAAAATTGGTGGATAGTTTTTCTGCCATCTCTTCGTTCATAAATACGTTCTGTTCCAAATTTCTACAATGGGGGCACCAATCCGTCGTAAAATAGATCATCATTGGTTTATTCTGGCTTTCTGCTATTGCCAATCCTTGATCGTAGGTATACCAATGGATTAGTTCGCTGGATGCAGACTCTGCAGTAGATGGAGCAACATACCATACGCTGCCGGTTAATAAAAGCAGGAACATAGATATCGTTACTATCTTCTTTATCATCTTTTAACCTCCTGTTGATTAATGATCAACACTAAATGTAATATCTTCTCATAAATATAATATTTTCTCATTATTCTAATCAATAAAATAAGAAGACTAAAATTAAATACCCGATGGATATGTTATACTTTAAGTATTAAGTATGATATATAAAAAATTAAAAAGGTAAACAATATCGTCGGAGATGAATAAGATATGATTAAAACAAGACTAACAGAACTGATAGGGATCAAACATCCAATAATTCAAGCAGGAATGGGACCTTTAAGCACGAATGAACTATGTATCGCCGCGGCTAATGCCGGAATACTCGGTCTGATAAGTTCATCCGGTCTGTTCAGCACGATGTATGGGCCGAAGATGTATGAGACGCTGGCACGAAGTGTCGGGGCAGATCCGGCTATAGATCCGCTTGATTTGTTAAGAGAGATATATTACAAGGTGCTCAGAGAAACTAAAAACAGTGGCGGAATATTTGGAACGAACGTGATGGTATCGGAAGAGCTTAGAGGGGCTGCGGAAGGATATATCGAGACTATGCTCGAGGTTAGAAAAGAAGACTCGGATATGGAGAAAAGGCTGAGAGTAATAGTTACATCTGCGGGAGATCCGTTACCATGGAGCGATATTATAAAACCAACCGGCATGATTTGGCTACATGTCGTTCCATCCGTAAGAGGGGCAAAGAGATGTATAAAGGCCGGTTGTGATGGAGTAATCGCTTCAGGTCATGAGGCAGGATTCCATACCGCATGGGACCCAGTTCATTCTATGGTTTTACTACCGGCTGTTGCAGAGTCAGTAGATGTACCTGTAGTTGGTGCTGGTGGTTTCTGTGATGGTAAGACTCTCGCTGCAGCTTTAGCTTTGGGTGCAGAAGGTGTCCAGATGGGAACAAGGTTTTTGGCAACTAAAGAGTCTTCACCCGGTTTTCCAGACTTTTGGAGAAATGCGATCTTGAACGCTGGTGATATCGCTACAGTAGTTGCGAGAGGGATGGTAGGACCAGCACGATACGTAAAAACACCCGCATCTTTGAGATTAGCAGAGCTCACCTCCGAAAAAACGCCCAAATTGTATATAGGAAAGGCCGACGATCTATTCAGTACAGACTCCGATATATTAGATGCAGAGATAATCGGTTTTACTGCGGCATATGATGGAGACGAAGAGAATGCATTGGCTGCCGGAG
>DUJX01000087.1 GCA_013329575.1 Halobacteria archaeon
TTCTCATAGAACGAATATTAAACGATAAAGGATTGGCTAAGAGAAGTAGAAGTGAGATATTAAGCATCGCATTAAAAGATAAAAGGAAAGCACTTAAAATGGCAGAAGATATGGGCGACAAAGATTCCAACGATGTTGTAAAATTAATAGAAGAGCTTACGGCAAGAATACCAGATTTTCAATTGATAACGCTACATGCAAAGTATCCTGGATACACTACGCCTCTTTTATTGGGGGCAAGTCAGAAAAGGATAGAAGATTATAAACGGTATGTAGTAAATAAAAGATCATTGATAAAGACTAGTTTTCCTGAATTATCTGAAGACGAGGATACTTTTAGAAGGTTATCGATATTATACGACGATTTGTTCAATCTGCCTGCTATCGTCTCATTTCACCTATTGCCCAGACAGGCCGATACTGCCATGAGGATAGATGTACCTTCATGGTATTTTGGAATACATAAGCGAATGATAGACGTTGGCTGGCCTGAGCCTGCTATGATCGATGAAGAAAAACTGAACGAGATCTTAAATATCTTATCGGCAGGTTACTGCGGATTGAATAACTATAATATCTGGCTCAATGCGGTAGATTTAAGAGTAAAACTGAACAAGAAAGATTTTGAGGAGATTTATCTACCAAAATTTGAGGATATTGTTGGACGTTTTGCATCACCGAGAGGTTATAGACGTGACAGATACCCATAAAGAGATAGGTATAGCCATAGGAGAGACCACATCCACCGAGTTCTTGTTCGTAGCAGACGAAGAAGTTACCAAATGGGAATATATATCAGTAAAGTCAACGGAAAAGGTCGATGGAAAGAATGTAGAAGTAGAAGTTTTAGGTCAGATTCATACGGTCTGTTCCCAGTCGATGGCATTAAGAGAGGGAATAGACTTAGTCTCAGCAGAAAAAATAATACAAGCAGGGTTGGCAGATAGCAAGATCTTTGCGAAGACCCGAATATTGGGGTTTATCTACGAAGGATCGGTTTATCAGCCGAGACGGGCTATACAGCCTGGAAAAAAGGTTTACATAGCCGATGAAAAGATCCTAAAAGAATTTTATTCTAGTATGGAAGATGAGGGGCTATATATCGGACATTTGATAACGAGGGATAGCGTCCCTATCTATATAGATGTTAACGGTTTCAGAAGGCATTTAGCGATACTTGCACAGACCGGGGCAGGAAAAAGTTATACGACAGGCGTCTTGATCGAAGAATTATTAAAAAAAGGGGCTACGATAGTCGTCATAGATCCTCATGCGGATTATGTCTTCATGTCTAAGAAAAAAAGCGGAGTGACGGTTGATGAAGTAGATATATTTCGTACATTGGATAGTATTGGTAGATATAGTGAGGGAGAGATCGGTAAGAAGGTTAATACGTACGAGGTGAAGTTTTCCGATCTTGATACAGATGATATTATGACCATCTGTGGGATCAATAAAGGATGGGTTAAGATCGAGACTGCGATAGAGAATGCTATAAAAAGTCTGCCTGATTATTACGATCTGGATGATTTAATCGATATGCTTGAGAGAGGTAAGGCAGAAAAATCAAACAAAGATATCAATCCTTCTGCTGCATTAAGATATGTAAGACGATTAAAAAGACTAAAAGTGTTTGGAGCGGCGACTACGAATGTTGATAAATTTTTAAAACCAAAACATCTCTCTGTTTTAGACCTATCTGGTTTGGATGATCGAGTATCTGACTATGTAGCGTATAGAGTATTAAATGCGATTTATGACAGATTAACTTCCCGTGTTTATAAATATCCTGTCTTTTTAATAATAGAAGAGGCGCATAGGTTTATACCAGTTCAGGATAAGACGCTTTCGAGAGATATCATCAAGAAGATAGCCGCCGAAGGTAGAAAATTCGGAGTTTTTATGACTCTTATAACTCAAAGACCATCTAAGATAGATCCTGATGCGTTAAGCCAGTGTAACAGCCAGATTATTATGCGCATTACGAACCCAGACGATCAAAATGCTATTAGAAAGAGCTCTGAAAGAATAAGCGAGAGTCTTTTAAACGATCTGCCTGGATTGAACGTTGGGGAAGCGGTAGTCGTTGGGCATCTTGTTAAAACGCCGATAATGGTAAGGATACGAAAGAGAGAGACAAAAGAGGGGGGCGGGGATATAGATATCTTATCTTTATTGAAAGATGCGTTAGAAGAAGCGGAGATAAAGAACAAAAATCGGACCGAAGATATAAAGAAAGAGATAGATGGATATATAAGAATGATGGAGATTTAGAAATGAGAATAGCACATATCTCTGATACCCATATCGGATATAGGCAATATAATCTTTATGAAAGAGAGGACGATTTTTATAACTCATTAAACCAAGCGGTGGATAAAGCGATCGAAGAACGGGTGGACATAATAATTCATTCGGGCGATCTTTTTAATTCTCCTACACCTCCGATAAAAGCATTGTTCTCGTTTAGAAACGTTTTAAACAAGATTGAAGGTAAGATAAAGATATTTTCTATACTGGGCGATCATGACAAGCCGAAAAGAAGAGCGATGATTCCTCATAAGATCTTTAATATGCCTGTGCTGGGTGCAGCAGGAACATTGGAGGGTGTAGAAGTGGACGGGGTATTGATAGCAGGTATATCCAACCTGAAAGGGATTTATATTGATAAATTGAAAGACGAGATAAAGCGATTTGATACTATATCCAAAGGTTATAAAAAGTCTATTTTTGTGGCACATCAAGGGATTAAAAATTTTCTTCCGTTTGATGGTTCATACGAATTGACCGAGGATGATCTGCCGAGGACTGCCGATTATTATGCACTCGGGCATATACATGCAAGATCTTTGGAACGGTTTGGGAACGGATGGTTAGCGTACAGCGGTTCTACAGAGATCTGTTCTACGTCTGAGATTGGTCCTTGGAGGGAGAAGGGTAAAGGTATGTACATTGTAGATATCACAGACGATGATACAGAGGTCTATCCAGTAAATCTGGATATAAGAGATCAGTATGAGCTAGATATGGATGATAGATTGGAAGAGGTAAAGACCGTACTAGAGAAAATACCAACCAATGATAACGTCAAAAAACCGCTCTTTCATATAAATATAGTTGATGGAACGGCTAATAGAAGAGAGATAGAAAAGTATTTAGATGAACTCTTAAAAGGCAAAGCACTCTGGTATAGGTGTATTTACAAATCGGCTAAAAGAATGGATACTAATATAGAGATCCAAAAATCGTTTGATATAAAAAAGATATTCGACGAATATTTCAAAGACGAGTATCTCTCCGGTCTAGCATACGATCTTTATAACGATCTATGCGTTGATGACATAGACAATGCAAAAAAGACGGCGTATGATTATCTTGTTAAAAGATACGGGTTTTAAGCGTTTTTAATTTAAAAATTATTCGATCGCTTTAACGTACGAGACACCGTTCTCTTTCTCGATTCTGTATATTATGTCTGCGATGTTCTCCAGTTCTTCCTGATGCGTTACTATTATAAGCTGTACCGCCGGAACATTTAGATCTTTTAATGCTATACCTGACGAAAAATTACTCAGTATCTCTGCTAGCTCGTTTATTCGTTCATCATCCAGATTGGTCGTCGGCTCGTCCATGATAATCGTTGAGATTTTACCCGAAAGAACGTTTGCTATTGCCAACCTTACCGCTATCGCAACCGCTACTTTTTCACCACCACTGATAGAAGCGATCGGCACCTTGCCGTTGTGTTTCCATAATTCTATATCGAAATCCTCATTTATGTCTATATATTCTATATCGAGATTGAACCGAGCAAGATAAGATAATGCAGACTCGGATATCAAAGGGGCTACCCTTTTTCTTATCTCTCTCTGCACGCCATCCCTCGAGAATGCATTTTTAACCTCTTCCAGATCTCGGCAGAACGATTTAAGTCTGTCTGCTTCTTTTACTTTCTCCTCAATCTCGATCATTGTATCGTCTTTTGCCTTTAAATCTTTTAGATATGAGTTGTATATATTATCCAACTGTTTTATCTCACCTTCAAGGTTGGATATCCATTTAGAGAGACCGTAGTATCTATCCTCCACTTTTCTAAACTCCTCATCAGAATACGCTAATCTTTCTATCTCGTCTTTTATCGCATTTAATCTGGTTATAAGATCCTCTTTCTCGTCTTTATATCTCTGTAATTCTTCTTTAATCGCTGAAATCTCTTGTACCTTACTCGATAGCCTATCATACTCTTCTTTGCTCTTCCGTAATCTCTTTAATTCTTCTTCTCCGTCTTTCGGCTCGTATCCAATAATATCTACAACTGCACGGATGTCTGCCTTTATAGATTCGATCTTTTGAATTATACGATCTATATCTGTTTTTACCTCGTCTATGCCTCGATATCTCTTAAAAGATGTCTTTGCCGCGTTATGCCTGTTATAAAAATCTTTTAGATATCTTAATCTCGAATCGGTCTCTTTTAATCTCTCGTTTATCTCTTCAATCTCGATTAAAATCGGTTTTAATCTATCCTTATCCTCTTCAAGACCTTTTAGTTCGGTCTTTATCTCATCTATCTCGATTTTTAATTCATCGATCCGTTCTATCTCGAGATTTTTTACCATATCCAAATATCTGTTAGATTTATCTCGTTTTATGCTCAATTCTTCTTTTTTTCTTTTATAATCATCTATCTCGATGGATAAACGCTCCATCTCTATCTCTAAATCCTCTTTTACTATATCTCTCTCATCTTCAGTTTGAAATGGCCTTTTACATACCGGACATGCTTCTTTATCTCCTAATATCTCCAAATATTCATTAATTTCGTGTAATCTACCTCGAATCTCTCCCTCTTTTGTTTTTATCTCGTTAAGATTCGCCTCGATCTCGTCTAAAATAAGTCTCAATTCGTCAATTTTTCTCTTTTTAGATTCGATACTAACATCAGTAAGAAGATTAATGGTTTTAGCTTCTAAACTTATCTTTTCTTTGATCTTTTTATCCAATTCTTTATTGAGATATCCAATCTTTGTATTAATCTCTGTAATCTTGTTATAATCTTCGTTTAGACTATCTTTTTTTGATAATAACTCTTTTTCAGATTTTTCTAATATCTCAAACTCATCATGATAGCCTTTTGTCTCATCAATCTCGGTTTTAAGCGATTCTATCTCTCTCAATTCTTTCTCAAGCCTTTCTTTATCTCTCGCTAAATCTTCTTTATCACGAATCAGTCTCACATATCTTTCGACATATTCTATGCTCCAAACGTCCTGTTTAAGCCTCTCTACTTCTTTCTTTGCATTTTCTGCCTCGCTTAATGTTTTATCCAATCGTCCGATCTGATTGATCTTATCATTCATTCTGCTATTTAGCTCTTTTAATGATGCTATTAGGTCATGATATTGCTCTTTACCTTGTTTTAAACTCTCGTACTTATTTTTTACCGCATCAAACTCGCCCTCTTTATCGGCTAGATCTTTTATCTTTATCTCTTTCTCGAGAGAATTTTCTTTAATTTTTTCCTTGATATTTTCCCTCTCTCTTCGTAAATCATCGAGTTTGATCTTGAAATCATCATATTTTTTAGATAAATCATCGAAATAGCTAATTACTAATTTAATATTACCCCACGATTTTTCAAGTTTGTCCAATCCTACTAATCGTCCAATAAGATTTTTTCGTTCTTTAGGCTGGTCATCAAGCAGTTTAGATATCTCGCCCTGTCTGACAAATATGGATGACATCGCTATCTCTTTATCCATACCTATTATTTTCTCAATCTCGGCTGTTATTTCTTTATTCACGGCTAGATAGTTATCTCCTTCCATCAGACGGGCATCATTACCCTTCAAATCTCTTGTTCTTATCACCCTATACTCTCTGCCACTCTCTTGAAAGATTAGATCGACTTTTGCGAAATTTCTTCCCATCCTAATGATATCTTTAACAGTCTCTCCTCTAGTCTTCTCACCAAACAGTGCATAGAGAATAGCATCGATGATAGAAGTCTTACCAGCACCGTTAGGACCGACTATGACCGTCGTCTCGTACGGATTAAAATTCAGCTCCGTATCTGCATGAGATATAAAATCTTTAAGCTTGATCGACTTTATTATCATTTTAAAAACCTATTAATTTTTGATCTGAGTAATCTGTTTTTTAGTGAGATTATAGACGATTTTAAACTAAACTTTTGAATTAATATATTTTTATTGCCATTATTTTATGTTAAATGTAGATTTTAGATTTATATATGTTTTGTATCCGATCTTGAACATATTCTTTAATAAAAATTGTTAGATCCTATCTATCTACAAAGTATAGGATCGTTCTTAAGGTATAGATGTTCGTTTTTGATTAATTTTAGGTTTTAGTTTAGGCGTTATTTTCTCTCCTACCGATCTGTAGTGCTTTTGCTACTTCTGCAACCCTGATCCCCAATGCCTCTGCCACCTTTAAATCCTCATTCGATGGAGGTAGTTCGCCCGTAGATCCTGCAGTATATGTAGCCCCATAATATGATCCTGCTGTGACCGTCTCTTTTATGTTGGGTGGAATACCCACTATGATCATACCGTGATGTAATAGGGGTATCATCATAGACAGAAGTGTAGATTCTTTACCGCTATGAGCCGTGCTGTTTGTGCAGAATACAGCGGCTACTTTTCCAATAAGTTTTCCTGTTGCCCAAAGCGGTCCTGTTGTATCCAAGAATAATTTAAGTTCAGCACTCATGTTTCCATAACGAGTAGGCGTACCAAAGACGATAGAATCGGCATTTTCAAGGTCTGAAAGAGTTGGCTCTGGATACTTCTCTGACATATTGAGGTTTGCTTCATACCACCTTTTATCTCTTTTTATTACAGATTCTGGTGCTGTTTCTCTAACTTTTCGCATAATAACTTCCGTATCATCGACTTTTTTTGCACCTTCGGCGATGCTTTCTGCAAGTTTGGCCGTGCTCCCATATCTACTATAAAACACTATCAATAACTTAACGCTCATTTTTTATCTTCACCTCTTTTAAATTAAAGATTTTCTAATTATTTATAGTTATATATTTTGTTATATATTCTATAATTAAAATAATATAAATTGTCGAATCTTAATACAAAAAAACTTAAACAGATGAAAAATAGCTGAAAACCGATTTATCTTTCTGATTAACTGTGTTTTTAATCCTTTCACATGTCTTCCAGGATCTCCGGACTATATCCGGAAAGTTGTTATGTTTTTTGAAAAAATTAGATAGAAAATCGATTGTTTTTGGATCAGACGGGTATCCGCTCCCAAAATCTCCATATACTTTTTTTAAATCTAAAATATGTCTTTCTCTCCATACCTTTGCCACGATAGATGCCGCAGCAGTCAATGGATAAGTTTCATCGGCTTTATGCTTGGATATGATCTTTACATCTGGTTTTACAAATTTTTCGACCAATCTTTTTACAGATATACCGAATCTCTCCTCATTGACGTCTGAAGCATCCAGATATATCACATCCACATCTCCATCAAACTTCTTAATTAATTCTGCATGAGATATTACCATAATCTCATTCATCGTATATTTGGTCCTTAATCTGTCTATCTCATTGGCAGATATCTCATAAACGTCTATTTTTGCAAAATTTTTAAATATATCGTAAAAATCTTCTCTTTTATTATTTTTTATCTTTTTAGAATCTTTAAAACTGTTCTTTCCTGTAAGAAGATCCTTTATCTTTGAATAATTCATCTCGTCGGTCAGTACTCCTCCAACGAACATCGAACCTATAACAGGTCCTTTTCCTGCCTCATCCACGCCTAAATGGTTCATTTGTCTCGATCAATTGTTTTCTTATCATTATTTATACTCTTTTATAAAATTTTATAAAAAAGATGGTATTATCCAAAATTATATTAGACTCTTGTGTTATTTTTAATTATCTTTAATATGAATGTCATCATAATCGGTGCTGGATTGGTTGGTAGTTCTTTAGCAGAAGAGTTAAGCGAAGATAACAATGTGGTGATTATAGATACAGACTATGCTGTCTGTAATAAATTGGATAACAGATTAGATGTTAAAGTGATAAATGGAAACGGAGCAAACATTGCCGTGTTGAACGAGGCAGGAGTGAACGATGCAGACTTTGTTATATGCACAACTAATAACGATGAATTAAACATTTTATCGTCTATAATTGCAAAATCATGTGGTGCAAAGAAGACTATTGCACGAGTAAGAAACATAGATTATACTTCATCGTTCATAAATAAAAGAAAGAATATTGGTATAGATTCGATAATCAATCCCGAGATAATCATTGCCTATAAAATAATACAGCTTCTTTTTATTCCAAGTTCGAAGAACTTTACTCTTCTCGCATCCGGCCTCATTGGTTTTTTTGAAATAACCCTCTCAGAAGACAACGATTTTGTAGGAAAGACAATAAAAGATTGTGATTTTCCAAAATACACGATTATAGCTACGATTGGAAGAAAAGACCAGATTATGGTACCGTCCGGAGACGATATCCTGTACCAAGGCGATAAACTCATCTTGATCGGTACGAGAGATAACATCTTTGAAGTAATAAAAAATATGGGTCTATTCGATCTAAAAAATATCTTGGTTATAGGTGGCGGAACGGTAGGTTTCTGTCTGGCAAAGTATCTAGAAGAGAGCCATATCGATGTAAAATTAATAGAAAAGAATGAGAAAAGATGCGAACTTATCGCTTCTGAATTGAACAATACGCTAATATTAAACGGAGATGGAACAGATCTTGATTTATTAAAACGAGAGAACGCTTTTGATTGCGATGTTGTAGTATCAGTAACTGATAACGACGAGACGAATCTTATTTCTTCCCTTTTAGTAAAAAAGATGGGTGCTAAAAAAGC
>DUJX01000026.1:0-1911 GCA_013329575.1 Halobacteria archaeon
AAGGGCTTACTGCAGGTATAGATTCTGGATCGACCACTACTAAAGCCATCATCATGCAGGATAACGAGATAATAGGACATGGCTGGGTTCCCACCACTCAAGTTATGGAGAGTGCAACCAATGCATTCGGTCTTGCATTGGAAGAAGCAGGGGTTAAACAGGATGAGATAGAGGCTTTTGGTGCAACAGGCTATGGTAGGCTTTTGATCGGTGAGAAGATGCATCCAGACTTTATTCAAGAAGAGATAACGGTCAACTCTAAGGGTGCTGCTTTTTTGGCAGATAAACAGGATGGTATGGCAACGGTCATAGATATAGGTGGAATGGATAATAAGGCTATATCCATGCTGAACGGTATCCCGGGCAGTTTTACAATGGGCGGAATCTGTGCTGGTGCTTCGGGTAGGTTTTTAGAGATGGCCTCTCGACGGCTTGGCGTGAGTATAGAAGAACTGGGACCGCTCGCGTTAAATGGAGATTACAAAAACGTTGAGATGAACAGTTATTGTATAGTCTTTGGGATTCAGAGTCTGGTCAACATGTTATCACAAGGTGCAGAACCGGCAGATGTTGCTAGCGCGGCATGCCACAGTGTTGCAGAACAAGTATTTGAGCAGCAGTTACAAGAGATAGATATAAAAGAGCCTGTAATAATGGTTGGTGGCTGTTCCTTGATATCTGGGCTCGTTAAAGCGATGGAAGATTTGTTACGAGTAAAAGTAATCGTTCCTAACGATTCACAATACATTGGAGCAGTAGGCGCGTCGCTTCTCGCATCTGGATTTAGAAAATGATTAACAAGGATAAAAATAGGAGATCAAATGGCTGAATTTACGGAAAAATTTGATATAGAACTGTATAATGTCTCTCTTACATATTTGGAAGAGGAGATATCGGTACTAGATAAGGTTATACGTGACGTGATATCTACCCTGAATCTTTCTAATACTATTACGAAGATGAAGGTCTTCATGGATCCTAAAGAGACGTATTTCGTAATAGCAGCCAATTTGGCATCACCTGCACCGCCAATTCTTCTTAAAAATGTTTCTGCTATCTCGTTAAAAGGTGGAAAAATTGCTATATCGGTCTTTAATGAAGAGTATATGCCTACGATACTCAAATTTTTGTGGGACCAATTTGGGAGAGAGAACATAGAACAGCCAGAACGGTTAGAAATAATTATAACTGCTCCGAATGCCGAGATTGATAACATTTCTAAGTTTGTTGTAGAAGATCCGTCTAGTGTCATATTGAATAAATTGATAGACGCATTTGACAGGATCAAGCCGGAAGGTTTCCGGGTTACAAAATATTATTACGATAAAAAAAGCGTTTATCTAATTGCTTCGGAAGATACGATAAAGGATGAATGGTCCAAGACTGCAGAAAGGATTTTGAATGAGATAAAAGGATGTGAGTAATATTGTTTGCTCCTATGATATATCAGGGCGGAGTTTATCAACATAGTGAGATATTAGAGCTCGTAGAAGATCTCGGTGGGTACTTGACCCAGAAGAACGAGATGCAGACGGAGGTCTCTTTAAATTTATTTGTTCCAAAAGAAGATGTCGCTTTATTGGAATCTAAAGCCAAGACATTGAGAGGAGAACTTAAATATGCACCGCTTGCTGGGACGGATATAGTTTTAGTCCTTCCATCTTTAGCCTTCCATCATATGCCCCATCCCAGCTGTGATATTGCAGAATATTTGAGACGTGAGGGGGCGACAACCACTTTAATAGGTCTATCTCGAGGCGTAGGTAAGCGGATCGCACAGATAAAAGAGAGTGAGAAAAAGTTGATAGAGGAGTATGATCTTGCCGTCTTTGTTATGGGTATCTTTGATGAATGTATTGTTGAGAAGGAAGAGAAACTATTGGAAGACATAAATATACCTACCATCCTTAC
>DUJX01000026.1:2025-7813 GCA_013329575.1 Halobacteria archaeon
GAAAAAGAGAGAGTATTGCTAAAGATCCTCTTATAATAGAACCACCAAAAATAATGTACGAGATAGAGAATCAGCTGCCCGAGATAAATGATGTCGTATCTCCCTCGCCTATATCTATACAGATAGATGGTTTAAGGGTCAAGCTTCCGTACGAAGAGTATAGCAGTGTTATAAGCGAGATAGAACTTGATGAAGGGTACCGATTGAGAGAGATCGCTACTATAAAACCATCTCTGTTCAGACAGTCTATTTTGATCAAGGTAAGACCGAGATCAGAGATTGCACATACTGTTTAATCTTTGATTTTTTAATTGTTGAACATAAGGCTTTATTACTTTATTAAAAATTTTATTTTGACGAGAATTAAAAAAGGAGTTGATTATTAATGGTCGAAACAAGAAACGTTCCTGGATGGGTAGATTGTCCTGTTCCGGTATGCCATGGAGGCGACCCGAGAGCACTGACATTTTGTTGTCGTCCGGGTTATCTATTAACTTTCTCTAACGTATGCCAGAGAGATAAGATGCTCGATATCGTTGGCTTGTCACAGAAAGAGTTTGTAGAGATAAAAGAGAAATTCTCTAAAGATGTCGGTTGGGATGATGAGCGGGTCTGTTTTGGCTCTCTCTCGTACTGTTGTCTGAGAAAAAGCGGTTGTCCATCGTGGAGAGACTATATTTTAAAAGAACTTTACGGTTCAGATTTTAAAAAAGCGTTCAGTGAATATATGTTAAGGAAACGGGTGTTGGCAGTCAAGTTATTAGAAAAAGGTAACAATAAAGATTTGTTTAAGGAGTATATCGATAAAGAGCGCGAAAAGTTGAAAAGATCTGGAAGACCGGATATCCTGTATCTTTTAGAGAAATCATATTGATGAAAACAAATGTTCTTCACTCTCGTGCAGCCTACGGCTACACTGCGATTTAAAAGTCCTGCCGAAGGTAGGACGAGAGCGAATAATTTGTGTTTTTTTAAAAGATTTTCAAAAAATATGTACGGCGGTTGCTTTGAACGTAATATAGACAGACATGTCTTCCTTAAGAGCAAGATCTTCGAATGATCTTTTTGTTATTACTGTGACGAAAGGGATGCCTACGTCGACTACGACCTTTGTTATTATTCCTTGATCTGTTATCGATGCGATCCTGCCTTTATATATATTTCTCGCGCTCGTCTCGATCCTCGTTACCGATATTAATATGTCTTCAGGTCGTATCGAGAGCCGGACATTACCTGTCCTCTTCATAGTAGATAACACCGTCAAATATCCTTCCGGTTCTCGGTTGGTTTTTATTTTTATCACAGATAATTCAGTCAAAGGATCGATCTCTGCCGTTCCGTTAAACAGGTTCTCCACACCGACAAAATTTGCAACAAATTCTGAGTTTGGCCGCCTAAAGACTTGATCAGGCGCTCCTATCTGCAAAATCCGACCTTTATTCATCACTGCTATTCTGTCTGCTAATGAGACCGCTTCAAATTGGTCGTGGGTAACATGAATGATCGTTGTCTTTCTCTCATCTTTTATCCTGCCGAGCATCTTTATTATTCTGTCTCTCGTGTTCAGATCGAGTGCTGATAACGGCTCATCCAAAAGAAGAACTTTGGGATTGTTAATGAGAGCACGGGCCAATGCTACCCGTTGAGACTCTCCTCCTGAAAGAGTGTCCGGCATTCTTTCCAATATATGATCTATCTCTAAAAATTTAGTTAATTTTGTTATATCATCCAGACGAGAACTTTTTTTCTTTTTTAATCCAAATTCTATGTTTTTCTTGACTGACAAATGTGGAAAAAGCATATAATCCTGAAAAACAATGCCTATCTCCCTTTTTCTCGGCTCTTCTCTCGTTATATTCTTACCGTCTAATTCTATCGATCCGTGAACGGGAAAGTGAAAACCGACCATTGTCTCTAACAGAATACTCTTTCCCGCACCGGTCGGTCCTATTATTACGAAATATTCACCCTCTTTAACCTCGAGATCTATATTTTTCAAGGCAAACTCTTTAAGATCGACTACGAGGTCTTTAATCCTTATCAAAATTTTCCACCGCCGAATTTTTCAAATATGGTCAATGTTACAAACGATATCAGTATTAAGACAACTGCAGAAGTGATCGCTCCCTCTATGTTGCCGGTAGATAAATTTAAAAATAGATTTATAGGCAGAGTCTCTGTCTTCATGGCAATACCTCCTGCAAATATTAGCACTGCGCCAAACTCTGCCATCCCTCTTGCCCATGTTATTACTGTGCTACCTATTATGCCCGATCTTGCCATTGGTAAAGTTACTTTCAGAAAGGATTCTAATTCGGTCTTACCGAGGGTTTGTGCGACCAGCTCGTATCTCGGATCTATGTCTGAGAATGTAGAAGCAAGTATTCTTGTTGTATACGGAGCATTGACAAAAAATTGGGCTAATACAATTCCTGCTGGTGAAAAAACTAATTTTAAACCGAGATCTTCGAGTGCGATACCGAGCGAGGTCGTTCCAAATATGATCAGCAAGCCTAAACCTGCAACGATAGGAGGAAAAGAGATTGGTAGATCCAGGATTATCCTTGCCAGTCTGCCACCAAAAAAATCGTATCTTGCGATCGCATATGCGGTAGGGGTCGATATGAGCATACAGAATATGGTAGATATTACAGACGTAATCAAGCTTAAAACGAACGCAAAACGCATTTCTTCGCTTTTGATGTTTGATATAAATCCTTCCGGTGTCAGTTTGAATATAAAACCAAATATCACTGCCAAAATTAGGAAGGTAAATAAAAAGGTTATGATAATGGTTGTTTTTTTGAAGTAGCTCATATGATCTGTTTTCTGCTCGATCTTACACCGATATAGGTTTGAATCCTTTCTCTTCCCATATCCTAATCCCTTCTTCACTTGTGATAAAGTCTAAAAACTCTTTTGCAGTATCTAAATTTTTGGTACATCTCGTTACAGAGGCTGGTATCGTCTCTATTATATTCTTTGCAGGATCGATCTCTATTATCTCCACTTTATCGTCATCTACGAGCGTTCCAACGTTATCCGTCCAGACTATTGCAGCATCTGCTATTCCCATAGAGACGTATGTAAGCAATTCGTTTACCGTGGCGGTCTCAACTTTTAGATTTTTCTCTCGTATTATATCATAAAGGCCTTGACGCTCCAAAATTTCTTTAGAGATCAGCCCTATGGCACATTGGTCTGCATTTCCGAGCGCCACCGTTACGTCCGATCTTGATAAATCTTCTAACGAGGTTATACCTTTCGGATTACCTTTCTGCACTATTATGCATGGTACATGATATGCTATATCTTTTGTCAAGTCTTTGTAGACCAATCCTTCCTCTATGGCACGCCTGGTATAATATTCTGCGGCTGGAATAAAGATATCTCCCCGTTGAGACAGCGAAATTTGCCCAAAGAGATGACCTGATCCGCCATAAATAACATCGACCGTTACACCCGTTTTATCCTCAAATTTATCGGCTATCTCGTCCATTACTGGTTTTAGTCCTGCGCCTGCATATACTAATAATCGTTCTTCACCAGTTTTTTGTCCGTTTTGCATCTCATAAGAGCCGTAATACCAGATAGTACCTAATATAGCCACGATCAATACAACAGTTAAAGATAAAATCAGTATCTTGTCTCTTTTTTTCATAATGAATCTACCACCTTTTTATTTTTTTAATCTATTTTTACTCTTTTTATTTAACTCCAACCGATCTCGCTTTTTTTCAAAAGATATATAAAGAAAGGTGCTCCGATAATCGCTGTCAGGATTCCTAACGGAATCTCTACGGTGGTTAACGTCCGCGCCATATTATCTACCAATAATAGGTAGGATGCACCTAACGATAGTGTTGCTGGCAATAATTTTCTGTGATCCGGTCCTACGATCATCCTCCCTATATGCGGTATTACCAACCCGACCCATCCTATTACGCCGCTAATACAGACCGCCGATGCGGTTATTACAGTACAACAGATTATTATTACTATCGTAAATTTTTTTGTGTTTAATCCGAGCGAACGTGCTTCATCCTCGCCCATCGAGATTACGTTTATCCTCCATCTGATCATCAGCAAGATTATCATCCCGACCAACATGGGAATAATGACGACCAATATCTCTATGTTTGATACAGAAGAGAGACTTCCCATAAGCCAGAAGACGATAGCAGGCAGTTTTTCATAAGGATCTGCCACATATTTTGTAAAAGAGGTCAGTGCTGAAAATAATGATCCGATTGCCATACCAGACAAGACTAAAACAAGAATGGCGTTACTTTTAACGATCTTACTGACAAAATAAGTAATAGTAACTGCAATCAGCCCGAATACTAATGCAGATATCTGTATATAAAAAAGGTTTAATGATAAAAGAATGGCAATAGCCGCGCCAAAACCTGCACCGGCCGATACTCCCAATATGTCAGGTGATACCAGAGGATTCCTGAACAGACCTTGGAACGATGCACCAGATATTGATAACCCTGCACCAACAAGCATGGCTGCTATTATTCTCGGTGCTCTTATCTGAAATACAATCGTTTCTGCCATGTTACTGCATCCGATATGTAATATTTTAGAAAATATGGCTGATATAACCTCTATTGGAGAGATAGGATCTAATGGCAAAATAAACGATAAAAAAAATAGAAAAATAGGAAATATTACAAGAATAATAAACATAAAGATATCTTTTTTCCTATTCTGCTCTTTATAATCGATCTCGGCCATGATTTTTAACTCCAAATCATCGATGGGCGTATTACGTTTGCATAACTACTATTGCTAAAACCGAACGACTATCCGTCTGTCTCCATCGTTTTATTATAAACTGGTTTAAACCCCGCTTAATAATCTCGATACCTCTTTATCTGTCAATTCATAGTGGTAAAATTTAGAATAAAACTCTTTGGTGAGTTCTTTCATGTCTATATCTTCAAATCTTTCTGGATACAGAACTTTTGCAGTCCAAGGTATGCCTATGATTGTATTGGTTCCAGGTGGACGGTCAAACCAGCAAAATGGGTATAAAGGCGTGAGATAAACCCGATGATTCTTAACCGCATTGATATTTTGCCATCTCGGGTCGGTATAGATTTTATCGTAAAACATCGAATCGCCGGCAATAATTACTTCAGGATTCCAACTGATAACCTGTTCCATAGAGACCTCGGTTCGTCCGTACCCTGGTTTTAAAGGACAATCGGCAACGTTAACCCCGCCGCAGATCTCGATTAGTTGAGAATGTGGAGATCCGTTCGGATCAGTCATCAGCCCATCGGGTCCTTCTGCATAATAAACTCTTATTTTCTCATATTTTGGGATATCTGTCACGCGATTGGTTACTATGTTCATCATACGATCGTAAAACGATATCATTTCTTTAGACTGGTCTTCCACATCCAAAACATCTCCAACAAACAAGATCGCCTGTTTTAAATCTTGTATATTGACCGTCTCTGCCACACCTACCACGGGAATATCACCAAACTTCTCTTGCCGTTCATATACGGTCTCTCTATANNCTCTGTGTGCCGAACCATCCACCAACTACAGGTAAGTCTTTATATTTTTGAGGAATATACTTGTTCTCTCCGCTACTTATCTTAAAATTCCATCCTATTAGTTTATCCGGTGCTAACATGTAGATCATCAAGGTTGATGGAGGAGATGTCCCTAAAACTCTGTTTATCTCTGAAGGGACCTCTACCTCCCGACCTACCATATCTATTATCGTCTTTGTCTCGATATCTTCTAAATTATCTGTTGACTGCCG